>JAJUHG010000201.1 GCA_029267995.1 Micrococcales bacterium | reverse complement strand
GTCAACGCCGAGCGGCAGGCGACACCCCGGCGGGTCGCGCGCGTGATCGACCTGGTCCGTGAGCGCGAGGTGCCCGCGGTGTTCTGCGAGTCGACCGTGTCCGCCCAGCCGATGGAGCGGGTCGCGGAGTCGACCGACGCGCGCCTTGCGGGGACCCTCTATGTCGACTCGCTGTCCGAGCCGGACGGCCCCGTGCCGACCTACCTCGACCTGCTGCGCCACGACATCGACGTCGTCGTCGCCGGACTCACCGAAGGATCCGCACCATGACCGCACCTCCCGTGCCACCGCCCGCGGTCGAGCTGCGCGGCGTCGAGGTCCGTTACGGTCAGATCGTCGCCCTGCGCGAGACCGATCTCGCGATCGCGCGGGGAAGGGTGTGTGGGCTCGTCGGCATGAACGGTGCGGGCAAGACCTCGCTGCTCAAGGCGGTCCTCGGCCTGACTCGCCCCGTGCGAGGGACTGTCCTGATCGACGGCGCGGACCCGGCCCTCGCGCGCCGTGCGGGGGCGATCGGCTACGTCCCGCAGGCCGAGGACGTCGACTGGGACTTCCCACTCTCGGTGCGCGACGTCGTGTCGATGGGCCGGTTCACCGGTCAAGGACCCACTCGCAGGGCGAGCGCCGCGGACCGTGCTGCGGTCGACGACGCCCTCGAGCGGGTCGGGTTGGCCGACCTCGCGGGACGCCAGATCGGGGCGCTCTCGGGCGGGCAGCGCAAGCGTGCCTTCGTCGCCCGGGGAATCGCGCAGTCCGCGCACGTGATGCTCCTCGACGAGCCGTTCGCGGGGGTCGACCGCACGAGCCAGGACGAGCTGACCATCCTGTTGCGTCAGCTCGCGGCCGACGGCGCGACCGTGCTCGTCTCGACGCACGACCTCGCCTCGGCGCCCGCACTGTGCGACGAGGTGGCACTCGTGCGGGGGACCGTGCTGCGCCACGGGTCGCCCGCCGAGGTCATGCGTCCCGAGCTGCTCGCCGAGGCCTTCGGCGTCCCCCTCGCCCCGGTGACCACGCCCGCCGACGGCGCCCCGTCCGCGCGTCCCGCCGACGTCGCCCCGAACGCACCTGAGGAGGTGCACCCGTGACCTGGCTCCTCGAACCCCTCACGTACGACTTCTTCGTGCGCGCGCTCGCGGTGACGACCGTCTCGGCTGTCGTGTGCGCGGTCCTGTCGTGCTGGCTCGTGCTCGTCGGCTGGGCGCTCATGGGCGACGCCGTCTCGCACGCCGTGCTGCCGGGTGTCGTCCTCGCCTACGTCCTGGGCGCGCCGTTCGCGATCGGTGCGCTCGTGCTCGCGCTGCTCGCTGTCGCGCTCATCGGCGGCCTGCGGGACACGAGCCGGCTCAAGGAGGACACCGCGATCGGCATCGTGTTCACGACCCTGTTCGCGCTCGGTCTCGTGCTCGTCTCCGTCGTGCCGAGCCAGACGGATCTGACCCACATCCTGTTCGGCAACCTGCTCGGGGTGAGCGCGGCCGACATGCTCCAGGTGTTTGTGCTCGCGGCGCTCGCGGTCGCGGTCCTGATCGTCAAGCGCCGTGACCTGACCCTGTTCGCCTTCGACCCGACGCACGCGTTTGCGATCGGCATCTCGCCGCGTCGCCTCTCGGCGCTCCTGCTCGGGGTGCTCGCGGTGACCACCGTCATGGCGCTCCAGGCGGTCGGGGTGATCCTCGTGGTCGCGCTGCTCATCATCCCGGGCGCGACGGCGTACCTGCTCACCGATCGCTTCTCGCGCATGCTCGTGATCGCCCCCGTGGTCGCGGGAGTGAGCGCCGTCGTCGGGATCTTCGTGAGCTTCTACCTCGACGCGTCCCCGGGCGGCGTCGTCGTCGTCACGATGGGTGTCGTGTTCGCTGCCGTGTACCTGTTCAGCCCGCGGCACGGTGTGCTCGCTCGCCGTGCGCGCCGTGCCCGTCTCGAAGGAGTCCCCGCATGACGCTCACCCCCGCGACGCAGGACTACCTCAAGGTCGTGTGGGCCGCGCGCGAGTGGGACGACGACGGCCCGACGACGACGGCGCTCGCGGCCCGCCTCGGGCTGTCGGTCTCCTCGGTGTCCGAGGGGGTCAAGCGCCTCGCGGGGCAAGGGCTGCTCGAGCACGCGCCGTACGGGTCGATCGAGCTGACCGACGAGGGGCGGGCCGCGGCGCTCGCGGTCGTGCGCAAGCACCGGGTCATCGAGACCTTCCTCGTCGACTACCTCGGTTACTCGTGGGACGAGGTGCACGACGAGGCCGAGGTGCTCGAGCACGCCGTCTCCGACGAGTTCGTCGAACGCCTCGCGGCGCGCCTGGGCCACCCCGAGCGCGACCCGCACGGCGACCCGATCCCCGCGCGCGACGGGACGGTCCCCGCCGTGCACGCGGTGCGGCTCTCGGCGCTCGAGGAGGGTCGCACGGGCGTCGTCGCGCGCGTCTCGGACACCGAGCCCGAGCTGTTGCGCTACTTCGCGGAGGTGGGGATCGTGCTCGACGCGCCCGTGCGGGTCGTGGCCCGGCGCGACGTCGTCGGGACGATGGATGTCGAGGTAGCCAGCACCGTCGTCGCGCTCGGTCTCGCGGCCGCGGACGCCGCGTGGGTCGTCGTCGACGGCTAGGTAGGCTCGGCGCCGTGAAGATCCTCGTCATCGGGACCGGAGCCCGGGAGCACGCGATCGTCCGCGCGCTCGCTCACGACACCGACCCGCACGAGCTGCACGCCGCGCCCGGCAACCCGGGGATCGGCGAGCTCGCGACGCTCCACCCGGTCGACCCGCTCGACGGGGACGCGGTCGCGACGCTCGCGCGCGAGCTCACCGCGGACCTCGTCGTGATCGGACCCGAGGCGCCGCTCGCGGCGGGCGTCGCCGACGCCGTGCGCCAGGTGGGCATCCCCGTCTTCGGCCCGTCCGCCGCCGCCGCGCGCCTCGAGGCCTCGAAGTCCTTCGCGAAGGACGTCATGGCCGCCGCGGGCGTCCCGACCGCGCTCGCGCACGTGTGCACGGACGACGAGCAGGTCCGCGCCGCGCTCGATGCCTTCGGCGCCCCGCACGTCGTCAAGGACGACGGGCTCGCGGCCGGCAAGGGTGTCGTCGTCACGCCCGATCGCGAGGCCGCGCTCGCCCACGCGCGCGAGTGCCTCGCGAAGCAGGACGGGTGCCTCGTGGTCGAGGAGTTCCTCGACGGTCCCGAGGTCTCGCTGTTCTGCATCGCGGACGGCGCCGACGTCGTCCCGCTCGTGCCCGCGCAGGACTTCAAGCGTGTCGGCGACGGCGACTCGGGCCCCAACACGGGCGGGATGGGCGCCTACAGCCCGCTCCCGTGGTGCCCCGAGGCCCTCGTCGAGGAGGTCCTCGAGCGGGTCGCCCGCCCCACGGTCGCCGAGATGGCGCGCCGCGGCACGCCGTTCGTCGGGGTGCTCTACGTGGGCCTGGCCCTGACGAGCCGCGGGGTGCGCGTCGTCGAGTTCAACGCACGCTTCGGCGATCCCGAGACGCAGGTCGTCCTGCCGCGCTTGCTCAGCCCCTTCGGTCGGCTGCTGCACGCGGCCGCGACGGGTCGCCTCGCCGACCTCCCTCCGCTGCGCTGGAGCGAGGATGCTGCCGTGACCGTCGTCGTCGCCTCGGAGGGTTACCCGGGCACGGTGCGCTCGGGCGACGAGATCATGGGGATCGCCGACGCCGAGGCGATCGACGGCGTGCACGTGCTCCACGCGGGCACCGCGATCACGCGTCGGCCCGCGGGCGACGACGACTCGACCGTCCGTGGGGGCCGGCTCGTCTCGGCGGGCGGCCGCGTGCTGTCCGTGGTGGGCCTCGGTCCGGACCTCGCTGCGGCGCGCGCCAAGGCGTACGAGGGTGTCGCGCAGATCGAGCTCGCGGGCTCGCACCATCGCAGCGACATCGCGCTCGCGGCGTGCGAGTCGCGCGTGAGCATCCCCGCGGGGTAGCTCAGCCGTCGCTGAAGTGCTCGAAGGTCGAGGAAGCTTCATCGGCCGGCCTGCCACCGAGCAGCGACCTCGTGATGCGGGCCGCGTCGTCGACGAGCTCGGTGACCGCCGCGTCGAGGTGCGCGTCGCCGACGTCCTCGCCCGCCTCGGCCGCGATGAGCACCGCGCGGCGCACGACCTCCTTGACGAAGGACGCCGTGACCCCCTCGGTGCGCGCAGCCGCGCGCGCGAGTGCCTCGTCGGAGAAGTCGATGCCCGCGCGGTAGAGCCGGAACAGCGAGAGCCGGGCGGGCTCGTCGGGAAGCGGGATCTCGGCTGCGAGGTCGATGCGACCGGGGCGGTCCGCGAGCGCCCGCTCGAGCAGGTCGGCACGGTTGGTGGTGAGCACGAAGGCGACGTCCGCGTCGGGGCGGATGCCGTCCATCGCCTCGAGCAGCTCGAACAGCAAGGGCTGCGGACCGTCGTGGAAGGACCGGTCCTCCGCGATGAGGTCGCAGTCCTCGAGGACGACGACGGCGGGTTCGAGGGC
>JAJUHG010000200.1 GCA_029267995.1 Micrococcales bacterium | reverse complement strand
GCCGTCGCCGACCGCGCGCAGGAGCGAGCACGTGAGCGCGCCCGAGCCGACCCCGGCCTCGACGACGCGCGCGCCGGGGAAGATGTCACCCATCGTGACGATCTGACCGGCGTCCTTGGGGTAGACGACCGCAGCACCGCGGGGCATCGACAGCACGTAGTCCGCGAGCAGGGGGCGCAGCACGAGGTACTCCTGCCCGCCTGAGGCCGCCACGACCGTGCCCTCGGGCCGACCGATGATGTCGTCGTGGGAGAAGAATCCCTTGTGCGTGTGGAACTGCGCACCCGCCTCGAGCGTGATCGTGTGGTGGCGGCCCTTGGCGTCGGTGAGCTGGACGCGGTCGCCCGCGCGCAAGGGTCCGCGGCGCTGCGCGGCGCCGGTGGGGTCGTGGGTCACGGTCACCGAGTCTAGGTGCGCGCCTCAGCGCAGCGAGCGCGCGACGTCGCCGTCGACGAGGAGGGCGACGACACGCCCCTCGGCGAGGGCCACGACGACGGGCTGGACCCGGAAGGCCGCGACGAGCGCGGTGAGCAGGTCCGTCCCGCGCAGGTCCGCGTCGACCGCAGCCCCGGGGTGCAGCGGCGCGGCGACCGACCACGCAGGGGTCTGCGCGAGCGCGTGCGGCGGGACGCTCGCGAGCGCTCCGCGGTCGACGTAGGCGACCGGGACGCCGTCGTCGACGAGCACGACCTCGAAGCTCCCTCCCGTGAGCGCCGCGACGACGTCGGCCGCGCTCGCGACCGCGGGCACCGCCCGCGCGGGGCGACCGACCGACTCGACGCTCAGCGCGCCCGCACGTTCCTGCGTGCGGGCCTGACGCAGCGCGCCGCTCGCGCCGGACCACACGGCGGCCGCGACCGCGAGCGTCCACAGCACGGTGAACGGCACGGGGCTACGACCCGCGGCGAGCGGGAGCACGAGGGCCCACCCGAGGAGGCCGACCGCGAGCGCCCGACCGACCCACGCCGCGACGACGGTCCCGGTGTGCTTGCGTCCCGTCAGCCGCCACACGAGCGACGCAAGGAGCTGACCGCCGTCGAGCGGGAGACCCGGCACGAGGTTGAAGGCCGCGACGACGAGGTTCGCGCTCGCCATCGCCGCGACGAGCACCCCCGCGGCGCGGTGGGTCGCAAGGAGCGGCTGGGCCAGTGCGAGCAGCGCTCCCCCGAGGACGAGGTTGACGAGCGGGCCGGCGAGCGCGACGAGGGCGCTGCCGCCCGGGCCGAGTCCCCCGCGCGTGAAGGCCGTGTGACCCCCGAGCGCGCTCAGGACGATCTCGTGCACGCGTTGGCCGAGGCGCGTGGCGACCCACGCGTGCGCGAGCTCGTGCGCGAGGACCGAGGCGAACAGCACGACCACGAAGGTCGCCGCGACGAGGATCGTCCAGCCCGTCGCGGTTCCTGGGAGGGCCGACTGCACGAGCGGGACGAGCACCGCGGTGAGCACCGCGGCGACGAGGAACCACACGGGCTGCAGGATGAGCGGGGCGCCGAGCACGCGCCCGATCACCCAGCCCGTCGAGTGCGGCAGGGACGCGGGCGCGGGAGACGTCACGGCCCCAGGGTAGGTGAGTCGGTGGCCTCGCCTACGCTCGAGGCATGGCCCCCGAGTCGATCGCTCCCGCACGTCGCGCGCCCGGTCTCTCGCCGTCGCGCGCGAACGACTTCGCGCGGTGCCCCCTGCTCTTCCGCTTCCGCGTCGTGGACCGCCTTCCCGAGCCGCCGTCCTCGGCCGCAGCCCGCGGCACCCTCGTGCACGCGGTGCTCGACAAGGTCTTCGACCTCCCGGCCGCCGAGCGCACCCCGCTCGCCGCCCGCGAGCTGCTCGGCCCCGCGTGGGACGAGCTCCAGGTCGCCGAGCCGTCCCTCGCCTCGCTCTTCACCGACGACGACGGCGTGCGCGAGTGGCTCGCGAGCGCGGGCACCCTCCTCGAGACGTACTTCCGGCTCGAGGACCCGCGCCGGCTCGAGCCGGCCGAGCGGGAGACGTACCTCGAGGTCGGCCTCGAGGACGGTCCGCTGCTGCGCGGCGTCGTCGACCGCATCGACGTCGCGCCCGACGGCGCGGTGCGCGTCGTGGACTACAAGACGGGCAAGGCGCCCTCGCCGCGCTTCCGGCACGAGGCACTCTTCCAGGTCCGCTTCTACGGGCTCATGCTGTGGCGGGCACGCGGTCAGGTGCCACGTCGCCTCCAGCTCGTCTACCTCGGCGACGGCCAGGTGCTGCACAACGACCCCGCCGCGGGCGACCTCGAGGAGGCCGAGCGGGAGGTGCGTGCGACCTGGGAGGCGATCCGCACGGCGGGTCGCCGGGGCGACTTCCCGACCCGACGCGGACCGTTGTGCGCGTGGTGCGCGCACCAGGCGGTGTGCCCCGAGTTCGGCGGCACCCCACCCCCGCTCGACCCTGCCCGGGTCGAGCTCACGCTCGGCGTGCGCCCCGACGGCCCCGCGTAGCGGCCCTCACCTCTGCGCGAGGTGGTCGAGAACCTCGCCGCGCGCGACCGCCGCGAGGTCCGCCAGACCGACGTCCGCGAGCGAGGCGACCCGGCTCAGACCCGGGGCGGGCGGGATGCGCACCATGACCTCGACCGCGATCGTGCGTGCCCCCGAGGCCCGTGCGGCCGCGACCCCCGGCAGGGAGTCCTCGACCGCGACGCACCGGGTCACGTCGACACCGAGCTGCGCCGCGGCCGTGAGGAACGGCTCGGGGTGGGGCTTGCCGTGCGTCACGTCGTCGCCGCACACGACCGCGGCAAAGCCCCCGGGCGCCTGGGCGAGGATCTTCTCGGCGAGCACGCGGTAGGACATCGTCACGAGCGCGCTCGGCACGCCCGCCTCGGCGAGCGCCGCGAGCAGCTCGAGCGCGCCCGGCTGCCACGGGACCTCGACCTCGAGCCGTTGGGCGACCTCGAGAACGAGCCGGTCCGCGATCTCCTGGGCCGGGAGCGGGACGCCGTGCGCGGCGATGACCTCGCCCGCCGCGAGGAGCGGAAGACCGACCATGCCGACCGCGTCCTGCTCGGTCCACGTCAGGCCGTAGGACTCCACGAGCCGGCGCTCGGCGTCCATCCAGAACGGCTCGGAGGCGATCAGGGTCCCGTCCATGTCCCACAGGACGGCGGCGGGCAGGTCGGCAGGGTCCGCAGGACGCGGAGCAGTACGGGTCACCCGCAGGAGTCTAGGCTGGGACGAATGACGGACGATGAGACCGCACCCCTGGGCCGCGAGCCGCTCGTCATCGCGGCCTTCGAGGGGTGGAACGACGCCGGGAGCGCCGCGACCAGCGCGCTCCACCACGTGCACGAGGTGTGGGGCGCCGAGATCGTCGACGCCCTCGACCCCGAGGAGTTCCACGACTTCCAGGTCAATCGGCCGGTCGTGGGGTTCGACCCCGAGACCGGCCAGCGCCGCATCTCGTGGCCGACGACCCACTTCGCGACGCTACGCACGCCCGTCCTGGACCGGCACGTCGTGCTCGTGCACGGGATCGAGCCGTCCTTGCGGTGGCGGACCTACTCGCGCGAGCTGCTCGACGTCGCGAGCCGGCTCGGGGCAGGCACGCTCGTGACGCTCGGGGCGCTGCTCGCCGACGTGCCGCACACGCGACCGATCCCCGTGACGACGTCCTCGGAGAGCTCCGAGGTACGCCTGTCGCTCGGCCTGCAGGAGTCGACCTACGAGGGCCCCACGGGCATCATCGGTGTGCTCCAGCACGCAGCGCTCGACCGTGGCATGCCAGCGATGTCGACGTGGGCTGCGGTGCCGCACTACGTGGCCCAGCCCCCCTCGCCCAAGGCGACCCTCGCGATCCTCACGCATCTCGAGCAGCTGCTCGGCGAGCCCATCCCCCTCGGCGAGCTGCCCGAGGAGGCAGACGCGTGGCGGCTCGGCGTCGACGAGCTCGCCGCGGAGGACTCCGAGATCGCCGAGTACGTCGCCCAGCTCGAGGAGGCCAAGGACACGGCTGAGCTGCCCGAGGCGAGCGGCGAGGCGATCGCCCGAGAGTTCGAGCGCTACCTGCGCCGCCGCGAGAAGGGCGACCGGGGACCCGCGGGGTCCTGACCGGAAGGGCTCAGTAGCGGAAGATCGCCGCGACCTCGCTGTCCGCGACCGCGGTCTGCGCGCTCGCGTAGACCTGGCCGCCCGTGCGGATCGTCGCGACCGCGGCCGCGTCGACGAGCTCGGCGGTCGCGAAGCGCTCGTCCGCGCCGAGCCGCACGACGGGGTCGGTCTCCTCGCTCGCGAGGTCCCAGGCCCACGGGTCGGCTCGCACGAAGAGCGTCTCGACGCGCCCCTCGCTCGCCGCACGGGCGACCTCCTCGAGGTCTGTCGAGACCCGCCCCGTGCCCTGAAGCTCACGGAACCGCTCGAAGCGTCGCGCTCTGTCCGCCCGCAGCTGCTCCTCGACGAGCGGCCACGCGAGCGCGTGCAGCTCGTCGCGGCTCAGCCCGTCAGCGCTGCGATCGACCTC
>JAJUHG010000199.1 GCA_029267995.1 Micrococcales bacterium | reverse complement strand
TGCTCGCTCGCGTAGACGTGGTCGAACATCGAGGTGGTCTCGGGGCGGCCGAGCGCCTTGGTCTCGCGGCGCACGTGCTCAGCGAGCTCCTGGGCGGCGGTGTCGATCTCGGCTGTGTGCTCCGCGGTGAGCTCGCCCGCGGCCACGAGGTAGGCGCGCAGCCGGTCGATCGGGTCGCGCTGGCGCCAGAACTCCTCCTCGGCCGCCGAGCGGTACTTCGTCGGGTCGTCGCTCGTGGTGTGCGCGCCCATGCGGTACGTGAAGGCCTCGATGAAGGTCGGCCCGCCCCCACTGCGGGCCCGCTCGAGCGCCTCGGCGGTCACCGCGTAGCTCGCGAGCACGTCGTTGCCGTCGACCCGCACGCTCGGGATGCCAAAGCCCGGACCGCGCTGCGCGAGCGGCACGCGCGCCTGGTGGGTGGTGGGCTCGGAGATCGCCCACTGGTTGTTCTGGCAGAAGAACACGACCGGGGCGTTGTTGACCGCCGCGAAGACGAGGGCCTCGTTCGTGTCGCCCTGCGCGGTCGCCCCGTCGCCGAAGTAGGCGACCACCGCAGTGTCGCGCTCGGGGTCGCCCGTGCCCACGAGGCCGTCGCGCTGGACCGCCATCGCGTAGCCCGTCGCGTGCAGGGCGTGCGAGCCGATCACGAGCGTGTACAGGTGCGTGTTGTGCTCGGTGGGGTCCCAGCCGCCGTGGTCGACGCCGCGGAACAGGCGCAGCACCCTGGCCATGTCGAGGCCCCGGGAGAGCAGCACGCCGTGCTCGCGGTAGGACGGGAACACGTAGTCGTGCTTCGCGAGCGCGTGGGCCGAGCCGATCTGGGCGGCCTCCTGGCCGAGGCACGGGGCCCACAGACCGAGCTCACCCTGGCGCTGCAGCGCGGTCGCCTCGGTGTCGAAGGCGCGCACGAGCACCATGTCGCGGTACATCGCGCGCAGCGCAGCACCGTCGAGGTGGGCGGTGCGGGGGGTGTATTCGGGGTGCTCGACCCGCTCACCCGAGGGGGTGAGCAGCTGGACGAGGCCGTCGTCAGCGAGCGGTCCGTGCTGGGTCACGGGCGAGTCTCCTCGGTCGGGGACAGTCCCCTGGGGGCGAACCTACGACAGCGTAGGCTACGGGACCGTAGGTTGCGCGGCGAAGGTTCTGCACCGTCGCGTCATACCGACTTGTACAAGGAGACCGTCCTGACGTCAGGTCACGGACTCCACGCGTCCCCGTCGGAGCCGATAGACCTCGTCGCACAAGAACTCGATGTCCTCGCGCTGATGGCTCGTCATGACGAGCGTGCGACCCTGCTCGACGAACGATCGCAGGATCTGACGCATCTCCAGGACGGACTCTTCGTCGAGAGCGTTGAACGGCTCGTCGAGCACCATGACCGGCTGGTCCTCCATGATCGCCTGCGCGAGCCCGAGCCGCTGCTTCATACCCAGGGAGTAGTGGCGGGCCTTTTGAGGGAGGTCCGGGTCGAGACCCACGAGGCGCATCGACTCGCGGACCTTGCTCTCGTCGATCACGCGGCGGATCCGTGCGAGCGACATGAGGTTCTGAAGCCCGGTCTGGCTGGGGATGTACCCCGGTCGATCTATGAGGACACCGAAACCCTCGGGGAACACCCGGTCCCGCGACATGTACGCATCGTCGATGTGTACCGTGCCGGCATCGGGGACGACGAACTTGGTCATGACCTTCAGGAGCACCGACTTGCCTGAGCCGTTCTCCCCCTGGATACCCACGGCAGTACCCGCCGCGACGTCAAGGTCCACGTCGGTGAACAGGGCGCGGCCATGGTAGGACTTCTCGACTCCTCGGAGTGAGATCACGGGCATGGTTCTCTCCTAGTGGATCTCGCCGCGGGTGCGGTTGAACAGGGATGCCGTCACGGGTATGAGCAAGGCGAGCCACGCGAGCAGCACGAGGGCTGGGAGCGGGAGGACGAGAGCCGGGGTGACCGAGGTGACGTCAGCCAGGCGGAGCAGGGACGCTTGGCCCGCTGGCGACCAGCGCGAGAGCTCGCCGAGCGGCCACGCGAGAACGGCGACGACGGCGATCGCGTAGGCGCCACCCTCGACGCGCCGCGCGAGCATCGTCCCGAGCGAGAGCATCACGACGACGACGAACACCTGGAGCGCTAAAGTCCCGGCCCACGCGCCAGCAAGCACGAAAGCGTCCCCAACCCGCCCTGTGCGCGACCGCAGCCCGACGAGCAGCGCGGCCCAGAGCCCGAGGGCGAGGCTGTACCCGATGACGAACCGCGCTGCGGCACCGAGCCTTCGCAGGTACCAGCCCGCCGGGCTGGCCATGCGAATCATCTCCGCGTAGCGGCGACCGGACAGCGCAGCCACGAGCTCACGGTGGACCACTAGTGCGGGTAGGAGCGCGAGGATGACGACGCCGAGGTAGTCCAGGAGCGACGCGCCTTCGGGGGCGACCCCTTGGAGAAGCAGCACGAGGTCCCATTCGGAGCTCGAGTCCGCGGCGGGGTGCGCCATGGCAAGGCCGGCAAGCACTGCGGCCCCCGCACCGACTGCGACGAGCATGGACGACCGCAAGACGAGACGCGCTCCACGCAGTTCCATCCACCTCGCGGCCGCGAAGACGAGCGCCCCACCGACGAGCAGGATCATCACACCGCCGCCGGGGCCGAGAGGCAGAGAGACAGATGCCACCCACGGGAGTGCATAGGTCGACGGGCTGAGCAGCCTGAGAACGGCACCGTCCGCCCGGAACGAGATGCTGCCCCAGAGTGCCAGAGCGACCGCCCAGACGGCGACGAGCCGGGGATGCTCGAGCCTGGCCGCCACTACCGCGACCGCGACGGTGAAAACCGCGAGCGTGGCAGCCAGCGCGAGGCACAGCAGGAGCACGCTCACGAGGGGGATCGGCAAAGTCGCCATGAGCGCGGGGAACTGCTGCAGGACGGTCTCGTCGAACGAGGCGGGACTCCAGCCCCACACAAACGGAAAGCCGACCCCCGCCACGAGCGCCACGAGAACCGCACTCACGGCCAGGGCACTGATCCATGGCAAGCCTCGGACCGCCTGCGCGAAAGCCCAGTCCGTTCGCGTCGCGTATCGGACCATGTTCTCCGGCCGTGCACCAGTCTGCATCTGGCGCAGGGCGCACCACGTCGCGACGGGCACGATCCAGAAGCTCAGGAGATACGCGCTCCCTCCCGTCTCGAGCACCACGTCCCAGTAGGTGAAGTCCCCACCGACGCTCGCGGCGTAGAGCCTAAGCGAGTGTCGGGTGTAGAGCGCGAAGAAGGCCACACCGGAGACAAAGACCGCGAGCTGCAGTGGCGACAGGGTTCGCCTCCATGCCCCAATCACGTGCGAACTATCCCCGCAGTCTGGTAGTCACGCCGGTGGACGTAGAGGTAGAGCGCCCCCAGCACTATCAGAATGAGTGCCCAACCCGCGAACTCGGTCCAGATCGGCTGCTGCTTGATGTGGAACCGGAAGGGCGGCAGTGAGAGGGCCGCGAGATCGAGGACCGCCAGGCCGAAGTCTGTAAGGGACCACAGCACGAAAGGCGCGGCGAGGGCAACGAACTTGTTCCCCACGACGGCCGTGATCAACGTGCACACGGCGGCGACGGTGCCCGACACTAGCGCCACCCACAAGCAGTAGACGACCAGATAGAGGGCCGGCGAGACCGCCCATAGTTGGGAGAACTGATACCGAGTCTCGACGAGGACGCCGGGAGGTCCCTCGGGGCTGGGATAGGAGTAGGTCCACCGAGCAACGGCGAAGCAGACGATCGTGAGCACCAGGAACACGACGGCGGCGAGGATCGCCGACGCTGCGACGCGCGCACCAAAGTACCGCGCCGGCTCGACCCGCTGCCGCGTAGCGAGCGCGTAACTGTTGGACCACTCGTCGAGCAGCCGAGGCTGCGTGATCAACGTGATGAGCAGCGGGAAGATCAGCGCCACCGCATCGATCATGACGGTGAAGTACGCGGTCCAATGAGAAAACGCGTAGGCGGGCAAAGACACATATCCCGAGACCGGCGGCACGACCAAGATCAACAGCGCAGCGACGACCATCTGCGGGCGGCGTACAGAGACTCGAATATCGTCGATGATGAGTCGGCGCACGCTTCCCCTAGAACTTTCACGGATCTCCGAGCCAACATGACCGGCCATACCAGGGCTTAAAAGGACGAACGCGACCTAGTTGCTCTTCCAGGAACCGCTTACCTGAACCTGCACTCGGGTCTGAGGTCGGTTCTTGAACTGCACGCGAACCTTATCCCCGTTGGCGATGTGATTGAGCAGGTTGTGGGACGAACCGGTCTCAACTTCGTAACCCGTCCATGTGCCGTAGGTACCAGCCGTCACCGAGTGCATACGGGCGGACACCTCATAGCCTCCGCCGACACTTCCAGAGATAAGCAGTCCGGTGGCCCCATGAATCGCCTTCGTCTGCTGACCCGTGTAGCCGAAGCCGCCGAAGCTCGCCACCGTGGTGTTGTA
>JAJUHG010000198.1 GCA_029267995.1 Micrococcales bacterium | reverse complement strand
GTGTAGGGCGTGTCGACGATCTTGTTGATGCCCACGGCCTTCGAGTCGGCGGCGAAGATCACCGCGTCGCGGTTGAACGAGATCGCCTCGATCCCGTCGTCCTCCTCGCTGAACCAACCGGCCGGGGTCGGGTTGGTCTTGCTCTGGACCTCGAAGTACCCGACCTTCTCGGTCTGGGTCGATCCCGCGGCGCTCGCGGCGACCGATCCCCCGACGACGAGGGCCGCGACAGCCAGCCCCCCCGCGAGGGACGTGAACTTGCGGTTCATGCTTCCTCCATCAGTGCGTCCAGCACGCGCGGTCCGCACGTGCACCTCGAGCACAGCCCGTGGGAGCGGGCACACTCTTCCGGTTGCTCTAGGTCCTCGGCAGCGTCGATCGCGATCTTGAGCCGGCCCTCGCGATCCGTCCGGTTTCGGCCGAGTGCCCCTGCACAACGTCCTGATCCTCCCCCCGCCCGCCCTGGACGGGACCTATGTCACGCGGAATCCGCCTCGCGGGCTCCTAGCGTCGTGGATGAGGACAAGGGGGTCCGACCACCCGCTCGGACCAGCATCGGAGGCACGATGTCCCTCACCGCAGAACGCACCAAGGTCAGCGCTGTCGTCGACCGCAGCGAGATCGACGACCTCGTCGAGCGTGCGAACCAGGCGCTCGACGCGTACGCCATCTTCGACCAGGCCCAGATCGACCGCATCGTGCGCAAGGCCGCGGTCGCCGCGCTCGACCGGCACGGCGAGCTCGCCGAGCTCGCGGTGACCGAGACCGGTCGCGGCGTCTTCGAGGACAAGGCCGTCAAGAACATCTTCGCGTGCGAGCACATCACCCACTCGATCGCCAAGCTGCGCTCCGTCGGCGTCATCAACCACGACGAGCTCACGGGCATCACCGAGATCGCCGAGCCCGTCGGCGTCGTGTGCGGCGTGACTCCCGTGACGAACCCGACGTCGACGACGATCTTCAAGGCCCTCATCGCGCTCAAGACGCGCAACCCGATCGTCTTCGCCTTCCACCCCGGTGCTCAGCAGTCCTCGGTCGAGGCAGCGCGCGTCGTGCGCGACGCTGCCGTGGCCGCGGGCGCCCCGGAGCACTGCATCCAGTGGGTCACGAAGCCCTCGATCGAGGCGACGAACTCACTCATGAACCACCCAGGCGTCGCTCTCATCCTGGCCACGGGCGGCAACGCGATGGTCCGCGCCGCGTACTCGTGCGGCAAGCCGGCCCTCGGCGTGGGCGCGGGGAACGTCCCCGCGTACATCGAGAAGACTGCGAAGCTCAAGCGAGCCGTCAACGACGTCGTCCTGTCCAAGGCCTTCGACAACGGCATGGTGTGCGCCTCGGAGCAGGCCGTCATCCTCGACGAGGAGATCTACGACGCGGCGCTGGCCGAGTTCGACCACCTCCACGCCTACCGCGCGACCCCCGAGGAGAAGCGACTGCTCGAGGAGCTCATCTTCGGCGTGAGTGCCGACGGGAGCTCGTGCGCCGAGGCGAGGCTCAACGCGGCAGTCGTCGGCAAGTCGCCCGTGTGGATCGCCGAGCAAGCCGGGTTCACCGTCCCCGAGGACACGTCGATCATCCTCGCGGAGGTCTCGGGCGTCGGCCCTCAGGAGCCGCTCACGCGGGAGAAGCTGTGCCCCGTGCTGGCTGTGCTGCGCGCCGGCACGACCGAGGAGGGCATCGCGCTCGCCGAGCAGATGGTCGAGTTCGACGGCCTCGGCCACTCCGGGGCGATCCACAGCCAGGACCGGCGGGTCGTGGAGCGCTTCGGCGCCCGCGTCAAGGCCGTGCGCATCATCGAGAACGCCCCGAGCTCGCTCGGCGGCATCGGCGACATCTACAACGCCTTCATCCCGTCACTGACGCTCGGCTGCGGCTCCTACGGCGCCAACTCGGTGTCGAACAACGTCTCCGCGGTCAACCTCGTCAACATCAAGCGGATCGGGCGGAGGAACAACAACTTGCAATGGTTCAAGGTTCCCGCAAAGACCTACTTCGAGCCCAACGCGATCCGCTACCTCGCGGACATGGCCGGCATCACGCGGGTCACGATCGTCACGGACACGACCATGACGCGCCTCGGCTTCGTCGACCGCGTCCTCGACGTCCTGGGCCGGCGCGGGACGAAGATCGCGCTCCAGATCATCGACGACATCGAGCCGGAGCCGTCGGTCGCGACGGTCACGCACGGCGCCGAGCTCATGCGGGCCTTCCGACCCGACACGATCATCGCCCTGGGTGGAGGCTCGCCCATGGACGCGGCGAAGGTCATGTGGTTGCTCTACGAGCACCCCGAGATCGTGTTCTCCGACCTCAAGCAGAAGTTCTTCGACGTCCGCAAGCGCGCCTTCACGTTCCCCGTGCTCGGCGAGCTCGCGAAGCTCGTGTGCATCCCGACGACGTCAGGCACGGGCGCCGAGGTGACGCCCTTCGCCGTCATCACGGACACCGAGTCGGGCAAGAAGTACCCGCTCGCGGACTACGCGCTGACCCCGAGCGTCGCGATCATCGACCCCGTGCTGACGGGCCAGATGCCGCCCTCGCTCGCGGCGGACTCGGGGTTCGACGCCCTGACGCACGCGACGGAGGCCTTCGTCTCGGTCTACGCGAACGACTTCACCGACGGCCTCGCGCTGCACGCCATCAAGCTCATCTTCGAGACCCTCGAGACCTCGGTGACGGGTGACCCGTCCGACCCCGAGACCGTCGCGGCGCGCGAGACGATGCACAACGCGGGAACGATCGCCGGAATGGCGTTCGGCAACGCCTTCCTCGGGATCGTCCACGCGATGGCGCACGTCGTCGGATCGACGTTCGGGCTCGTGCACGGCCGGACCAACGCGACGCTGCTCCCGCACGTCATCCGGTACAACGGTCAGGTCCCGACAAAGCTCACGAGCTGGCCGAAGTACGAGCACTATGTGGCCCCCGAGCGGTTCCAGCAGATCGCCCAGATGCTCGGGCTGCCGGCCGACACGCCAGAGCAGGGCGTCGAGTCCTTCGCAGCCGCGGTCGAGAAGCTGCGCGACGCCGTCGGGATCCCGCCGTCGTTCGCGGCCCAGGGCGTCGACGAGATCGAGTTCATGACCCGGCTCGACGAGCTCGCGATGGGCGCCTACGAGGACCAGTGCGCCCCGGCGAACCCGCGCATGCCGATGCGCGAGGACATGAAGGACATCATGGCTGCGGCCTTCTACGGCACGTCCGTCGCAGACGTGCGGGGCCGCCGCGGGCAGAGCGCCGACGAGACGGCGCTTCCCTCCGACGCTGCGCCGTCGTCGACCCAGGAGCAGGTGGTCCCCCGCTGACCTCTGCCCGCTGCCCGCGAGGCGCGCCCCGTCCCGGCACCGGGAAGGGGCGCGCCGCACTTCGCGGTACCTTGTCCGGCATGCGCAAGCTGCTCACCCTTGCCCTGGTCGCCGTGCTCGCCCTCGCTGGGTGCGCCGAGGCGCAGGAAGCCACCTCGGCCGTGAGCGAGGCGACCACGAAGGCCCAGGAGGCGCTGCGCGCCGCGAAGGACGCCCTCGACGCGGTGAGCAAGGCCGGCGGGGCCGCGTCCGAGGAGTCCCGCACGAAGCTCGCCGAGGCCGACACGAAGCTTGCCGAGGCGGCCACCGCGGTCGACAAGGCAGCCAAGAACGCCCCCGGGCCGCTCCGCTCGGGCCTCGAGGGACTCGCCGAGCAGATCACGACACTGCGCTCCCAGATCGCTGACGCAACCGGATCTGGGTGATTGCTTCGCCTCGGGGCTCATCTGCGTGGCTACGCCCGCCGATCTAGGAGGTATGGCGCACCGCAGCGTGGAGCAGGAACCCCGGCCCGCGAGGCCGTGGTGGGTTCTGGGCGTGTGCGTGTCGCTCCTCGTGATCGCCGTCGGCGGGCTCGTCGGCGGCCTCGGCCTCTAGCCGGTCACTCCTCGCGCTCGGGCTCGACGCGCTCGACCTCGAGGCGCAAGCGACGCGCGGCCCCACGGCGGAACACGGGTGTGCCAGTGAGCAGGACCGTGATCGCCGCGAGCGCCGCGCCGAACATGACCCACACCATCGCGTAGCGGTCACCGCCGAGCAGTCCGACGAGCGGGCTGATGAGCCCCGCAAGGAGCGCCGAGGACGCGCCGAGGAAGGCTGCCGCGGTGCCCGCCATCGACCCGTACGGCTCGAGCGCGAGCGCGGTCGCGTTGGGGTGCAGGACGAACACGAACGACGTCGCGAACCACAGTGCGACGAGGAAGGCCGGCAGCCCGCCCCACCCCGTCACGACGACCACGAGCAGGGTCCCGGTCGCGAGCAGGAGCGCCGAGGACGCGAACCGCAGCATCGCCTCGGGCGGGTAGTGCTTGACGAGCGCGGCGTTGACCTGGGACGCGATCACGAGGCCAAGGCCGACGACGGCGAAGGTCACCGCGAACTGGCTCTGGCTCATGCCGTACTCGGTCTGGAGCACGAACGGCGAGCCGACGACGTAGCTCATCGTGACGCCGAAGCTCGT
>JAJUHG010000197.1 GCA_029267995.1 Micrococcales bacterium | reverse complement strand
GGTGAACTCCGGGCGCGAGTCGAAGTCGTCCTCGGAGAACAGCCGGATCGCGATGCCGTCCGCGACGCGACCGCAGCGGCCCGAGCGCTGGTTCGCCGAGGCCTGCGAGATGGGCTCGATCGGCAGGCGCTGGACCTTGGTGGCTTTCGAGTACCGCGAGATGCGCGCGGTGCCCGTGTCGATCACGTAACGGATTCCCGGGACCGTGAGCGAGGTCTCGGCGACGTTCGTCGCGAGCACGATGCGCCGCGCGTGGTGCGGGGCGAACACCCGGTGCTGCTCCGCGGCGGACTGGCGCCCGTAGAGCGGGAGGATGTCGATCGCCCCGGGCGTGCGCGGGTCGCTCGCACGCGGGCCGAGGTGCGCCGCGAGGGCGTCCGCCGCGTCGCGGATCTCTCGCTCGCCCGAGAAGAACGCGAGGATGTCGCCCGGTCCCTCCGCGACGAGCTCGTCGACCGCCTCGCACAGCGCCGTGGGCAGGTCCCGCTCGGAGCCGTCGTCCTCCATGAGCGGGCGGTAACGGATCTCGACGGGATAGGTGCGGCCCGTGACCTCGACGATCGGCGCGGGGGTGCCGTCGGGGGCGGCGAAGTGCTCGGCGAAGCGCTCGGAGTCGATCGTCGCCGAGGTGATGATGACCTTGAGGTCCGGGCGGCGCGGCAGCAGGTTCGTGAGGTAGCCGAGCAGGAAGTCGATGTTGAGGGACCGCTCGTGCGCCTCGTCGACGATGATCGTGTCGTAGCCGCGCAGCTCGGGGTCGCGCTGGATCTGGGCGAGCAGGATGCCGTCCGTCATGACCTTGACGAGCGTGCCGTCGCTCGAGGTGTCGGTGAAGCGCACCTGGTAGCCGACGATCTCGCCGAGCGCGTCGGTGCGGCCCGTGACCTCCTCGCTGATCCGCTCGGCCACGGTGCGCGCCGCGATGCGCCGCGGCTGGGTGTGGCCGATCTGCCCCGCGCGCCCCCGCCCGAGCTCGAGCGCGATCTTGGGCAGCTGGGTCGTCTTGCCCGAACCCGTCTTGCCCGCGACGATCACGACCTGGTGGTCACGGACCGCAGCGGCGATCTCGGCACGCCGCGCCGAGACGGGCAGCTCCTCGGGATAGGTGATCGGGGGGACGACGACGGCGCGTCGGGCCTCGGTCAGCCGCGCGAGCCTCGCCTCGAGCCCGCCGCCCCGGCGCGGACCGCGCGCGCGGGCCTCGGGGCGCGAACCAGCCCCGGACCGCCGTCGGCGGCCCGGACGCGAGGGCGCAGGCTCGTTCGTCACAGCCGTCCATTCTCCCCGATCTCCCGGTTCGCGCTGCTGCCCGCTTTGTGGTTCGCTGTCGCGCTGCACCCGTTCCCCGAGCGTCCGGAGGTCACCCTGCTCCCCGCCCGTCGCACCCTGCTCGCCGCGAGCGCCCTCGTGCTCGCGCTCTCGGCGTGCACCTCGGACCCCGCCCCCACGCCGAGCCCGACGCCCTCGGGCTCGGCCTCCCAGGCCGACGTCGTCCTGCCCGAGGACGCCGCGGGCGAGCAGGCCACGTGGGTGCTCGCGCAGCTCGAGCGCGGGGCGCAGGTCGACCCCGCCGAGGTCACCGCACGGTTCGCCGAGGTGTTCCTCGACGAGGTCCCCGCCGAGGACCTCGCGACGCTCCTCGGTCAGCTGCGTGCCCAGGGGCCGTGGCGCACGACCGCGGTGCAGCACGGACCGGGCTGGGTGGTCGTGCGGATCGAGGCGAGCGCGGGCGAGCTCGAGATGCAGCTTGCGCTCGACGCCGAGGAGCGCATCTCGACCCTCTTCTTCGGACCCGCGGCCCCCGACCGTGAGACCGCGGGCTCGCTCGAGGACCTCGCGAGCGAGGTCGAGGGACTCGCGGGGTCGACCTCGCTCTTCCTCGCGCGCGTCGTGGACGGGCGCTGCGAGCCGGTCGACGGCTTCCCCGCGGGCACCGAGCCGGGGGCGAGCCTGCCGATCGGCTCGATGGTCAAGCTCTGGGTGCTCGCCGCCGTCGTCGACGCGGTCGCCCGCGGCGAGATCGCGTGGGACGACGAGGTCGAGGTCACCGAAGAACTGCGCTCCCTGCCGACCGGTCGCCTCCAGGACGAACCCGCAGGGACCCGCGTGAGCGTGCGCGAGGCCGCCGAGCTCATGATCTCGATCAGCGACAACACCGCGACCGACCTGCTGATCGACGCCGTGGGTCGGGACCGGGTCGAGCAAGCCTTCGCCGACCTCGGGCACGCCGAGCCCGAGCGCAACATCCCCCTCGTGAGCACACGTGAGCTGTTCATCCTGGGCTGGAGCTCGAGCCGGGACTGGCGCGAACGCTGGCAGGGCGCGGACGCCGAGGGACGTGCCGCGATCCTCGAGACGCTCGCGACCCTCCCGCTCGACGTCGACCTCGCCCGGCTCTCGAGCGAGCCCGCGTTCGCGTGGGACGTCGACTGGTTCGCGAGCGGGGCCGACCTGTGCGCCGCGCACGTCGCGCTCGCCGAGCGCTCGGACACCCCCGCGGGCGAGCCGCTGCGCGAGATCCTGAGCGCCAACCCCGGCACGAGCGTCCCCGAGGGCTGGGACCACGTCGCCTTCAAGGGAGGCAGCGCGCCCGGCACGATGGGTGGGTCGTGGTACGCCGAGGGCCCCGCGGGCGCCGTCGTCGTCGTGCTCCAGACGGCGTCCGAGACCCGCCCGACGCACGCCTCGACGATGGCCGGCATCGCCGAGGACGCGCTGCGTCTGCTCGCCGAGTCGTGACCGCGCTGCAAGACGCGCGGCACTCACGACATCGACAGGGCATGAGCAGCACGTCAGGGGGAGTCGTCCGGGGTGCCGCGACCGCGCGAGCGCTGCGGGTGCGCGACGTCGTCCCGGCCGCGCTCACGGTCGTGCTCCTGCTCGGCATGGCTGGCTGCATGGGCGCGTTCGGGGGCGGCCCGCTCGACGACGCCCTCGGGTCGGTCTCGGTGCGCGAGCTCGTCCCGGCCGGCTCGAGCCACGAGCCGACCGTGCGGGGCGTCGGCACGGTGCCCGAGGGGCTCGGCATGGGCGAGGGGCTCGACGGCGCCGCCGAACGCCTCGCGGACCTCAAGCGCACGGGCGCCACGCCCGCGGTGGTCTCGGCGCGGGGCGAGGTGTTCGCGTGCGGCGAGCTCGTGCGCCTCGACGGTCCGGGGGACTGCCTCGCAGACCTGCGCGAGGCCGCCGTCGGCCCGTAGCCTGACGGGATGGACGACGGCGAGGCGCGGGCGCTGCGCGCGCTCGAGGAGAGCGGCATCCCCTTCACCGTGACGCGGCACGGGCGCGTGCGCTCGCTCGCCGAGGCCGCGGCCGCGCGCGGGGTCGAACCCGCGGGGATCGTTAAGACGATCGTCGTGCGGCGCGGCGAAGGAGACTTCCTCCTCGTGCTCGTCCCGGGCGATCGCACGATCTCGTGGCCCAAGCTGCGCGCCCTGCTCGGCGTGAGCCGCCTGTCGATGCCCGACGCCGACGTCGCGCTCGAGGTCACGGGCTACGAGCGCGGCACGATCACCCCGTTCGGCTCGCTCACCGCGTGGCCCGTGGTCGCCGACGAGCGCGTCGCGGGGCGCACCGTGTCGATCGGGGCGGGGGCGCACGGGGTCGCGGCGACCGTCGACGGGACGGACCTCGTGCGCGTGCTCGGTGCCCAGGTCGCCGACGTGACCGACCCCGAGGGCTGAGGCGGGTCCGGGTCCGCGCCGTGTGGCGCGCGAGGAGGTGTCGGGGGCGCGGGTTACGGTCGCGGCGTGAGGATCCTGCACACGTCGGACTGGCATCTGGGGCGCACCCTGCACGGTGTCGACCTCCTGGACCACCAGGCTGCGTACCTCGACCACCTCGTCGAGCTCGCGCGGGCCGAGTCGGTGCACGCCGTCGTCGTCGCAGGGGACGTCTACGACCGGGCGCTGCCGCCCGTGCGGGCCGTCGAGCTGCTCTCGGAGACCCTCGCGCGGCTCGCCGAGGTGACCCGCGTGATCCTCACGCCCGGCAACCACGACTCCGCGACGCGGCTCGGCTTCGGCGCCGCGGTCATGCGCCCCGAGGTGCACGTGCGGGCGAAGGTCGCCGACGTCGGCGCGCCCGTCGTCGTGCCGGGCGAGGACGGCGAGGAGGCGTGGGTCTACGCCCTGCCCTACCTCGACCCGGACGCGACGCGTCGGGCGCTGAGCCCGGACCCCACGGACCCCGAGCAGGACCTCGCGCGCTCGCACGAGGCCGTCATGCGCGCGGCGATGGACCGCGTGCGGGCGGACGTCGCCGCGCGGCGGGCGGCCGGGGGGCGGGGGCACGTCGTCGTCGCGGCGCACGCCTTCGTCGTGGGCGGGCTCCCGAGCGAGTCCGAGCGCGACATCCGGGTGGGCGGGGTCGACTCGGTGCCTGCGGGAGTGTTCGAAGGAGCCGACTACGTCGCGCTCGGGCACCTGCACGGGCCGCAGCGCATCGACGGCGCTGGCGCGCTCGCGCGCTACTCGGGCTCGCCGCTCGCGTACTCCTTCTCCGAGGTGAACCACCGCAAGTCGACCGCGCTCGTGACGCTCGG
>JAJUHG010000196.1 GCA_029267995.1 Micrococcales bacterium | reverse complement strand
CGAGGCGCCGTCGGCGACGCAGGACCTTGTCCTCGACCTCTCCGCGCTCGAGGAAGAGTTCGACGCGACCGTGGGCGTGAGCGCGATCGACACCGCAACCGGGCGCCGCGCCGAGCACCGCGCAACCGAACGCTTCGGTTTCGCCTCGACCATCAAGCTGTTCGCGGCGGCCGTCATGCTGCGCGAGCTCGACAAGACCGAACGTGCCGAGCGGCTCACGTGGACCGTGCACGACGTGAGCGAAGCAGGCTACGCGCCCGTCACGGCCCAGCACGTGAGCGACGGTCTCACGGTGCTCGAGCTCGCCGAGGCGACCGTGCGCGAGAGCGACAATCTCGCGCTCAACCTCGTGATCCAGCAGATCGGCGGGCTCGAGGCGCTCGGCGCAGGGCTCGTCGCGCTCGGGGACACCACGACCCGCGTGACCGAGCTCGAGCCACGGCTCAACGAGCCCGACCTCGGCACGGGCGACAGCACGACCACTCCCGCAGCCCTCACCCAGACGCTCGCGCGGATCCTCCAGCCGGGGACCCTCGACCCCGCGGACCTCGAGCTGTTGCTCGAGTGGACGAGCGACAACCCCACGGGCGACACGCTCGTGCGCGCGGGCGCCCCCGAGGGCTGGACCGTGCGCGACAAGTCCGGCGGTGCAGGCCCGATGCGCAACGACGTCGCGATCGTGACCCCGCCCGGCGGCGAGCCCGTGATCCTCACGATCCTCACGCGCAAGAACGACCCGAGCGAGCGCTGGGACGACGAGCTCGTCGCCCGCGCCGCCGCAGAAGTCCTCAAGACCCTCCCCTGACCACCCCCGGCTGGTTCACGATCACGGTGAGCCACTTCTGACGCCCTGCGTCAGGAACCACACACGCTGATCAGGATGCGGGGGGCGGGGACGGGGTGGCCGCGGGCGCGGGGGAAGGTGCAGGACCGGTCGCGTTGTCGGCGGGACGCTGGGTCACGACGAATCCCGCGCGACGCGGGGCGCGGCGGCTCGCGCCCGTCTTGCGGTACAGCCGCGCGATGTGCCCCTCGACCGTGCGCAACGACAGCCCGAGTCGCGCCGCGATCTCCGCGTTCGTCAGGCCCTCGGCGATGAGGTCGGCGACCTCCCGCTCGCGGGGCGTGAGCTCGGCCCGCCCCGTCGTGCCCCGCGCCCGGTGCAGGAGCGCGTGCCCCGCGACGGGCTCGGACTCGAGGAAGGTCGCCACGCGAGCCTCGGCGCGCCGTCGGACCGCGTCCGGGACGTCCGGGACCGCGGTCGCCGCAGCGGCGGCCTCCGCGGAGAGCAGGAGCAGCCCCGCACGCTCGAGACGGCGGGACACCTCGAGGAGCGCGAGGGGGTCCTCGGCGAGGAGCGCCTCGGCGTGCGCAACCCGCATCGCGTGCAGCCGGCCGTCGAGGTGCCCGGCCAGCTCGCGCAGGTCCGCCGCGGCCCGGCGCGCCCCGTGGCGCACCCCCGCGTACAGCACCTCCGCCGCGAACCCGTACTGGCCCTCCTGCGCGAGCTGCTCGGCGACCCGGCGCAGCCGCGAGCCCTCGTGCGGGTGCCCGAGCACGAGCCGTGCCGCAGCGAGGTGCGCGTGCGAACCACCCGCGATGATCCGTGCCGAGCGCGGCGGGACCGTCCCGAACAGCGCGCACAGCTCCTCCGCGCGGGCCCGCTCACCGCTCAGTGCCGCGGTGTGCGCGACGAGCGCGACGAGCGCCGCCCCGACACCCGAGGGGTCCACCAGGTCCGACGAGCCGAGCGCGAGCTCGCCCAGCTGGTGAGCCTTGGCCACCCGCCCCTCGACGAGCAACCAGTTGGCCCGGGCGAGGTAGAAGGTCAGCAGGTCCGGGCGGTACAGGTCCTCGCGCGTGTCCGCGAGCATGCGCGCGAGCGAGGGGAACGCGGCGGGTCCGTCGCTCGCGAGCGCAGCCACGACGTACGCGGCGCGGATCTCCTCGTTGAGCCACAGCGCCCGGCCCTGGCTCGGCGCGTGCTGCGCCGCGGTGAGGGTCGTGCGGCGCAGGGCGCGCTGCGGGCGACCCTCCGCGACGATCGCGAGCGTCTCGGTGAGCGCGACCCGCATCCGCAGGTCACGCGGGGCGCGGCGCAGCACCTTCCGGTCGAGCTCGGCGCGCTCGCGGGCCGCCCGCGTGCGACCCCCGTAGACAAGGTGCATGATGCGGTGCGCCGCGACCGTCGCGGCCGAACGGTCCGTCGCGACGGGGGCGTGCTCGTCGAGCGCCTCGAGCGCGCCGTCGAGGTCGCCGTCCGAGAAGTGCAGCAGGTCTGCGCGTGCGGTCCGGACCTCGGCGTCGACCTCGGGGACCTCCTCGGGGTCGAGCCGGGCGAGCAGATCCTCAGCGAGGTCGACGTGGGCGTGCGCGACGTCGAGGTCGGGCACGAAGCGCGCCGCGTACGCGCTCATGAGCAGCAGGCGGCAACGGTCGCGGACCGAGTCCTGGGACACCTCGTGCGCCTCGAGGTGCTCGGCCGCGTCGACCACGCTCGCCCAGTCGTGCCGCGCGAGACTCTCCCGAGCGAGCACGAGGAGCGCGGGGAGCGGCACCCGGATCCCGCGCCCAGCCGCCCACCGCAACGTGCCGCGGCGCAGCGGACCGTGCGCGACCGCGCGCGCGTGGACCCGGTCCTGCTCCTCGACGGGGCTCAGCAGACGCAACGCCTCGGCGGTCCCGGGGACCGCGAGCACGAGCAGTCCGCTCTCCTCGCGCCGGAGCTCCCCGGCGCGCTCGAGCCGTGCCGCGAGGCGGGCGTCGGCCGCCTCGAGCGACTCCGGGTGCACGGGCTCCATGAGGGCCAGGCGGAACAGGGTCGCCACGGCCTCGGGGTCCTCGGTGTCGAGCCGTGCGCGCACGAGCGGGACGAGCGCAGTGCGCACCGGGTCCTCCGTGAGCTGCCACGGTCCGTCGATCCGTTCGAGGCAACCGTGCGTGCGGCACGCCTGCGCGAGCGTCACGAGCATCTCGGGCTGGTAGCCCGCGAGCCGGGTGAGGCGACGCGCGCTCGCGGGGTCGACCGGGGACCCGAGGGTGCGCTCGAGCAGGGCCTCCGCCTCGGCGAGCGTCAGCTCGCCGACGACGCCAGGTCGCTCCGACACGCCGCGGCACCTCCTCGTGCAGATATTTCAGCAAATCGGGTGGTCAGCACGCTATCGACACGACGTGCCCGGTAGTGCGATGGGGCGTTGAGCTGTGTCGCCCGAGCGGGCGGGACGTCGCACACGGAGGGAAAGACGAACGTGACGAGGACGAGTACGGCACCGGGGACGGTGCGCGGACGCGGTCGACTTGCGGCGCTCAGCGCGCTCGCGCTCGCGACCGGCATGGTGGTCGCGGTGCCCACGGAGGCACGAGCAGCGCTCGACCCGTTCAGGTGGACCACCCCTGGTTCGAAGAGCTGGACGGTCCCGGACGGTGTGCACGAGGTCTGGGTCGACATCGCGGGCGGGGCAGGCGGCAACCAGCCGATCAACAACAGCCAGGCCTGGGGCGGGCGCGGGGCGCGCCTGCAGGGCTTCCTCGAGGTCGAGCCCGGGACCACGATGTCGATCTACGTCGGTGCAGCCGGCGAGGACGGCGAGGTGGGCGGAGGCGCCGACAGCGGAGGCGAGGGAGGCACCGGCTGGTTCACGGGCGGTGACGGCGGCTCTGGCTCCTACCTGCCCGCTGGCACCCTGGGTCAGGGCGGCGGCGGTGGCGGCGGCTCGAGCTACATCGGTCGCCCCGGCTACGTCATGGACGTGCACGCCGGGGGTGGCGGTGGCGCGGGAGGCCACGCGTGGTGCGGAGGCAACCCGGGCGGCGACGCGGGGCACCCCGGGACGAAGGTCTCCTCGAGCTCGTGCGTGTCCAACGGCGGGGATCCCGGGGCTGCCGGTGTCACGACCGGCCCGGGTGCGGACGGGAAGAACGCCTCCTCCTCCTCCGGCCAGGGGGGCGGCGGTGGCGGCGGTGGCGGCGCGCGGGGCGGCGGCGGCGGAGACGCCTCGACCGACGGCGGAGGCGGTGGTGGCGGCGGGACGAGCGACTGGTCCAGCCGCTTCAGCCTCGAGTGGGCCGGGTACGGCTCGCGCGCCGAGCACGGCTTCGTCGAGATCCGTCCCGTCTACTCGACCGCCGTCACCTTCGACACCCCGTCCTACGAGGTGGTCGCGGGCCAGGACGTGACCTTCGCGGGGACGGTCGGTTACCTGGGGGTCGACCCCGGCCCGGCACCCGAGGGCTCGGTCCAGCTCTCGGTCGGCTCGGGCACCGCGTGGGTCCCGATCGGCACGGTCCCCGTCACCGGCGGGAGCTTCAGCCTCACGTGCGGGGCGCCGTGCGGCATCGCGGCGAGCGACACCACGGTCCGCGCACACTTCTACCCCAATGCGATCGACTGGACCGCCTCGAGCACGACCGCGAACCTCGCGATCGTCGAGGGCGAGACCACCACGACCCTCACGGCCGAGCCCGAGACCGTCGTCGTCGGGCAGGAGCGCGAGCTCGTCGCGCACGTCGCGGTGCTCGAACCTGCGCTCGGTCCCGCGACCGGAGACGTCGACT
>JAJUHG010000195.1 GCA_029267995.1 Micrococcales bacterium | reverse complement strand
CGTCGTCGTGGTGCGCGCCCACGCGGAACCCCACCCGCGAAGTCGGCAGTTCGGCGTGGGATCGGCACTGCGCAGTGCCGATCCCACGCCGAACTGCCGACTTCGCGGGTGGGGTTCCGCGTGGGCGCGCACCACGACGACGCGCGTGCGCCCGCGCCTGGCTCAGTCGAACAGCCGCGCGACCGCTTCGAGGGAGGCGACGAGCCCGGGGACGCGGGCCCGCGCGGAGGCGTAGGTCGCGACGAGCTCGGGGTCGGGAGGCACGGTGACGGCCTCGTCCTCGTCGCGCACGAGCGCGAGCGCCCCCGCGAGGGTCTCGGCGCGCCCGAGCGCGAACAGACCGAGCGCGGCGGCCCCGAGCGCGGAGCCCTCGGCCGCGCCGACCGTGCTGAGCGGGCGGTCGAGCGTCGCGGCGAGGACCTCGCGCCACAGTGCCGAACGGAACGCCCCGCCCGTCGCGCGCACCGAGGTGACCCCCGCGAGGCGGTCGAGCCGGTCGACGATCACCCCGACCTGCATCGCGACACCCTCGAGAGCGGCGCGCACCATGTGGGCGCGCGTGTGGGCGCGACGCAGGCCGAGGAACGCGCCGGGCACCTCGGGGTCCCACAGCGGCGCCCGTTCGGCAAGCAGGTAGGGGACCATGACGAGGCCCTCGCTCCCGGCCGGGACGCTCGCGGCGAGCTCGAGCACGCGCTCGTCGACGCTGGCCTCCTCGCCCGGTCCGTGCAGGTCCGGGGCGAGCGAGGACGCGGCCCACCGCACGACGAGCCCGCCGTTGCTCACGGCCCCGCCCACGACCCACGCCTCGGAGGTCAGCGCGTAGCAGAACAGCGAGGGGTCGAGCACCTCGGGCACCGCGGCCACGACCGTGCGGGCCGCGCCCGAGGTCCCGAGCGAGAGCCCGACGACGCCTGGGTCGAGCGCGCCCGTGCCGAGGTTCCCGAGCGGCCCGTCGGCCGCACCGACGACGACGGGCGTGCCCGCAGGCAGCCCGACGCGTGCCGCGATCGCGCGGGTGAGCCCGAGGCTCGCCGTCGTCGGCAGGACCTGCGGGAGCTGCTCGGGGGTGACCCCCGCAAGCTCGAGCGCGGCCTCGCTCCACCGGCGGGCGCGCACGTCGAGCAGGCCTGTCCCGGACGCGCTCGACAGCTCGGTCGCGAGCGTGCCGGTCAGGCGCAGCAGGACGAAGTCCTTCAGGCCCACCCACGTGCGCACGCGCGCCGCGGTCCCCGGGTCCTCGCGCGCGAACCACATGAGCTTCGTCAGGGGGGTCATCGAGTGCACGGGCGTGCCGGTCGTCTGGTGCAGCCACACGGCGTCGCCCGAGGCGCGCAGCGCGGCGGCCTGAGGCGCCGAGCGGGCGTCCGCCCACGTCAGGAGCGGGGTCACGGGCACGAGGTGCTCGTCGAGGCCGATGAGCCCATGCATCGCGGTGCTCACCGAGAGCGCGAGCACCTCGGCCCCGCGTGCCGCGGCGACCGCGTCGGCGAGCGCGGACAGCGTCGCGGCGGCGACCGTCTCGGGGTCCTGGACCTGGTGCCCGGGGCGTGGTTCGAGCAAGGGGTACTCGCGCACCGCGACGTGCCGCCACGGAGTCCCGACGCCGAAGGCCGCGACCTTCGCGGCCGTCGTGCCGACGTCGACGCCGACGACGACCTGCGCCGCGGTCACGCGGCCGCCCGCTCGAGCTCGGCGACCTGCGCGAGGACGAGCGGGACGACGTCGTCGTCGAGGCCCAGCAGGTCGAGCAGGCGTGGCACGGCGCCCTCGAGCGGCCCCTGTGCGGCCGCGCGGACGCGCTCGGCGGCGACGTCGTCGACCTGGCCCGCGCGCACGTGGGTGACCCACGCTGCGAGCACGCGCGCCGCACCCGCGGCGCCGCGCCCCGCTGCCCGTTCGGCGAGGAGCGTCGGGACCACCCGTTCGCGCAGCTTCTTCGACCCGTCGGTCGCGATCTGGGCGAGCAGGTGGCGGATCGCAGGGTTCGCGAAGCGGCTCACGAGAGCCGCACGATACTCGTCGAGCTCGCCCGCGGGCTGGGGCAGGTGGGCCGCGGCCTCGTCCCACCACTGCTCGACCCAGTCCCGGCAGCGCGGGTCGGCGATCGCCTCGCTCACGGTCGTCTGACCGAGCGCGAGGCCCGCGTAGGCGAGCAGCGAGTGAGCGCCGTTGAGCAGGGCGAGCTTGCGCTGCTCGAAGGGCTCGATGTCGTCGGTGAACCGTGCGCCCGCGTCCTCCCAGCGGGGCCGGCCCGCGGGGAAGTCGCCCTCGAGCACCCACTCGGAGAACGGCTCGGTCACGACCGGGACGGGGTCGTCATAGCCGCCGAGCGAGCGCACGAGGGCGACGTCGTGCGCGGTCGGGCGGGGGGTGATGCGGTCGACCATGGTCGTGACGAACGCGACATTCTCCTCGACCCACGCAGGCAGCGTGGGGTCGAGCAGCGCCGCGGCGTCGCGCACGACAGCGCGGAGCGCGGCACCGTTGGCCTGGAGGTTGTCGCACGGCACGAGGGCGATCGGTCCCGCGCCCGCGTCGCGGCGCGCGAGCAGCCCGACGGCGATCCGCACGGGGGCAGTGCGCCCCGCGAAGGACGGTTCGGTCCGCACGCGTGCGAGGTCCGCGACGACGTCGGGGTGCTCGGCGTCGAGGTGCCCGTCGGGACCGCGCAGGTACCCCGCCTCGGTCACTGTCGTGGTGAGGATCGCGACCGCGGGGTCGGCGAGATAGGTGAGCCACGCGTCGTCGTCGTCGGCCCCGTGCGTGCGTACGAGCGAGGTGACGACCTCGAGCTCGTCACCGTCGGGGCCGCGCACGTCGAGCGTGAACAGCCCGTCCTGCGCGGCGAGCGTGCGGGCGAGCTCGGCGCTGCGGCCCGAGAAGGCCGCGATGCCCCACGCGTCGGCGTCGCTCGCGCGGTGGGTGTACCACGCCTGGTGCGCGCGGAAGAAGCTGCCGAGGCCCAGGTGCACGTGCCGCACGGGCGGGGCGGGGGACGTCCGGCGCAGCCTCACAGCCCGAACACCTCCCGCGGGCGCCCCGCGACGAGGTCGACGGCGGCCTCGTGCGCCTCGTCGAGGTCGAGGCGGTGCTCCGCGACGAGCCCCGCGAGGAAGCCCGCGTCGAGGCGGCGCGACATGTCGTGGCGCGCGGGGATCGAGCAGAAGGCGCGCGTGTCGTCGATGAACCCCGAGGTGCGGGACAGGCCCGCGGACTCGGTCACCGCGAGACGCCAGCGACGGATCGCGTCGGGCGCGTCGAGGAACCACCACGGCTGGCCGACGTACACGCTCGGGTAGAACCCCGCGAGCGGGCCGAGCTCGCGCGAGAACACCGTCTCGTCGAGCGTGAACAGCACGAGCTTGAGGCGCGGGTGCGTCCCGAAGCGTTCGAGCAGGGGGCGCAGGGAGTCGGTGAACTCCCCGGCGATCGGGATGTCGTGGCCCGTGTCGGGCCCGAACCGCTCGGCCGTCGGTCCGTGGTGCGAGCGCCGCACGCCCGGGTGCACCGTCATGGTCAGGCCGTCCTCGGTCGCCATGCGGGCCATCTCGAGGAACATGTGGCGGCGCAGTGCGGTGCCCTCGGCCTCGCTCACCTCGCCTGCGCGGGCGGCCGCGTAGATGCGCTCGGCCTCGGCCGCGTCGAGGGGGTGCGAGCCGACGTCGTCGTGCGAGTGGTCGGTCGAGACAGCCCCGCGCGAGGCGAAGAACTCGCGCCGTCGTTCGATCGCCTCGACCCAGCCCGCGTAGGTCGACACGTCGACGCCCGTGACCTCGCCGAGCCGGTCGACTGCCGCGACCCAGCCGGGGCGCGCGGGCTCGAGGTAACGGTCCGGGCGGAAGGTCGGGATCACGCGACCGCGAAAGCTCGGGTCGGCCGCGAGCGCGGCGTGCGCGGCGAGGTCGTCGACGGGGTCGTCGGTCGTCGCGAGCACCGAGATGCCGAAGCGCTCGAAAAGTGCCCGGGGTCGGAACTCGGGGCGGGCGAGCCGCTCGGCGAGGTGGTCGTAGACGTCGTCGGCGGTCCGTGCGCTCGGGCGCACGCTCACCTCGAAGATCTCGGCGAGCTCGGACTCGAGCCAGTAGCGCACGGGCGTGCCGCGGAACACGTGCCAGTGCTCGCACAGGGTGCGCCACGCGGCGCGCGAGGTGGCCTCGTCGAGCGGCCCTTGCCCGACGCCGAGGCGCTCGAGCGGGACGCCCGAGGCGTGCAGGAGGCGCGTGACGTAGTGGTCAGGGGTCACGAGCAGGCTCGTGGGGTCGGCGAACGGCTCGTCGTCGAGCAGCAGGCTCGGGGGCACGTGGCCGTGCGGGGAGACGATCGGCAGCTCGCGCACCCGTTCGTAGAGCTCGCGCGCGACCGCGCGGGTCCCGGGGTCGGGCGGCAGGAGGCGGTCGGGGTGCGGCGAGAGGGCGGGCGCGTCGCTCATGGGGGCGAGTCTCCCGGGGTCGCGCACCAGGCGGCAACCGATTGCCAGTTGTTGCCGCGCGGACCTCGGGCCGACGACGGCGTCCGGGAGATTTTGCGTCGTCGCGTGTCGGTCCCGGGGGCTAACGTTGGCG
>JAJUHG010000194.1 GCA_029267995.1 Micrococcales bacterium | reverse complement strand
CCGAGGCCCGCGGCGTAGCCCTCGACGAGCATCTCGAGCCGGGCAAGGACCTCGGCGTCCGGGCGCTCGGGGTAGCACGGCAGCCCGCTCCACGCGAGGATCGCGAGGTCGTCGAGCGGGACGCCAGGCCCCGCGACGTCCCAGTCGACCACGCCCGTGAGGCGGTCACCGTCGAAGAGCATGTTGTAGAGCGTCGCGTCGTGGTGGCACACGATCTCGTACGGCTCGAGGTCGCGCTCGACGAAGCGCCAGCGGCGCACCCCGGGACGGAACGACGCGACCGCGAGATGGAAGTGCGCGAGCCACACGGCGGCTGCACGGAGCTGTCCGGGCGTCGTGGCCGTGAGATCGACCGGTGAGCCCGGGAGGTAGGTCAGCACCTCGCGGCCCTGCTCGTCACGGCCGATCGCACGCGGCACCTTGTCGAGGCCCGCGGCCTCGAGGTGCCGGAGCAGCTCGTGCACGGCACGCGTCCAGGGGCCCGCCGGGCGGCGCACGGTGTCCCCGACGCGCACCGCACCGGCGACGTTGCCGCCCGCGAGCGGGATCTCGACCTTGGGGTCGACGACCCACGCGACCACGAGCAGCGTGATGCGCGCGAGCAGGTTGACCCACACGAGCAGCGTCACGATCGCGGCGAACGGCGCGAGCAGCGGGTTCGACGCGCCCGAGGACGCGACGACCTCGACACCGAGGAAGCGCACGACGCCGAAGGCGAGCGCGAGCGCTGCGGCACCGATCCACAGGTCACGGCGCGGGGGGCGGATCCCCCCGACGACGACGACCACGAACACGAACGTCGCGGCGTCCACGACGAACGAGACCGCCGGGCCCGCGAGACGTGTCCCCCACTGACCTGCGAAGGACGCGACCTGGGAGGCCGCGACCGTCGCGACCGTCGAGGCGACGAGCGCGACACCGAGGCCCAGGAACCCGGCCCAGGTACGCACGAGCGGCGGTATCGACCGGCCGCGCGGCGTGCTCTCGTCGACCATCGCACGCAGGCCCGCCCCGAGCGCGCCCATGAACGCGCTCGCGCTCCACACGAACACCCCGGCCGCGACGAGACCCGCGACGCCTGAGCCGGCCGACAGGCGCAGGTCCTCGGGCGAGAGCCGCCCGCCCTCGCCCACGAGACCAGGCAGCCACGAGTCGATCGTCGCGACGAAGGCGTCGCGGAGCTCGCTGTTGCGCCCGAGCAGCGCGAGACCGACCGTGAAGGCGATCGTGAGCGCAGAGACGACCGAGAACAGGGCCGCGTACGCGATCCCGCCCGACATGACCGCCCCACCGCGCTGGCCGAAGTGGGTCAGGGCGCGCGCGAGCCGCGCGGCCCGGACCCGGGCGACGAGGCGTTTGACGCGCCCGAGCACTATCCGCCCCCGAGACGGAACTCGCGCACGGGCCGCCACAGCCCGTCCTCGCCGTGGTCGAAGAGCCAGAACGCGGGCACCTCGAAGCTCGCCTCGAAGTCCGCGAGCGAGTCGAAGGCGTGGTCGAGCGCGTCGTCGTCGAGCTCGTGGGCGACCGTGACGTGCGGGTGGTAGTTGAACTCGCGCGGCTCGGCGAGAATCCCGCTGCGTACGTCCGCCTCGAGCTGCTCGCAGCTCGCGATCCCCGCGACGACCTGCACGAAGACGACCGGCGAGACGGGTCGGAAGGTGCCCGTCCCCCGCAGGTGGATCGTGAACGGCTCGTGCTTGGCCGCGACCGCGTCGAGGTGGTCGTGCACCTCGGGGCGCGCGACGATCGGCCGCACGGTGGGCCCGAGGAGCGTCACGTGCGGGGGGATGAGCGCCGCGAGCGGGTCGCCGAAGGATGCTCGGGCCTCCTGGAGCACGGCGCCGTGCGGCTCGGGGACCGCGATCGCGACCCCGAACCGGACCTCGTCGTCCGCCTTGCCGGGGAGCTTCATCGCCGCGGGCGCCTCGGGGCGAGCAGCCCGATCCGCTCGTAGACCCGCTCGAGCATGGGTTCGGCGAGCGCTGCGGCCCGCTCGGCACCGTCCGCAAGGAGCGCGTCGAGCGCACCCGGGTCCGCGAGGTACTCGGCGGACCGCTCCCGGAACGGCCGCAGCGCTTCGACGACGACCTCGGCGAGGTCGACCTTGAGGTGGCCGTACATCTTGCCCTCGTAGCGTGCGACGAGCTGCTCGATGCTCTCGCCCGTGAGCGCGGAGTAGATCGTCAGGAGGTTCGACACCCCGGGCTTGGCCTCGGGGTCGTAGCTGATCTGGGTCCCGGTGTCCGTCACGGCGGACCTGATGCGCTTGGTCACGACCTTCGGGTCGTCGAGCAGCTGGACGAGCCCCGCCTCGGAGTCGGCCGACTTGCTCATCTTCGCGGTCGGGTTCTGCAGGTCGTAGATCTTGGCCGTCTCCTTGACGATGTACGCCTCGGGCACGACCGCGGTCCCCTCCCCGAAGCGGGAGTTCATGCGCTCGGCGAGGTCGCGGCTCAGCTCGAGGTGCTGGCGCTGGTCCTCCCCGACCGGCACGAGCGCGGTGTCGTAGAGCAGGATGTCGGCGGCCATGAGGATCGGGTACGTGAACAGCCCGACGTTCGTCGCGGACGTGCCGTGCTTGGCCGACTTGTCCTTGAACTGGGTCATCCGGCCCGCCTCGCCGAAGCCCGTGTGGCAGCCGAGCACCCACGCGAGCTCGGTGTGCGCGGGGACGTGCGACTGCACGAACAGCACCGAGCGCTCGGGGTCGACCCCGGCGGCGAGGTACTGCGCCGCGGTGCGCCGGGTGCGCTCGCGCAGCACCGCGGGGTCGGGTGCCTGCGTCAGGGCGTGCAGGTCGACGACGCAGTAGATCGCCTCGTAGTCGTCCTGCAGCGCGACCCAGTTGCGCAGGGCACCGATGAGGTTGCCGAGGTGGAGGGAGTCCGAGCTGGGCTGCATCCCGGAGAAGATCCGGGGGCGAGGGGAAGACATGCTGGTCATTGTGCCAGGGCTGCTCAGGTCGCCTCGTCGTCGAACGGCGCAGGCCCGGCAGCCTCCGCCTCGCGACGACGCACCGAGGCGGACTGGACGGCCGACGACGACGGCCTGCGCCCGCTCACGTAGACCGCGGCGCCGCTCGCGGCGGCGGGGGCGGCGGGCGGGTCGGGCTCGAGGAGTGCCTCGCGCACGATGCGTCGGGGGTCGTAGCGGCGCGGGTCGAGTGCCTCCCAGTCGAGGTCGGCGTCGTCGCCGAGCTCGGTCGCGACGCGCTCCTTCGCATCCCCGACGAAGGCCCGGAAGCGCCGGACGGCGTGCGCGAGCTGCTCGGCGTACCGGGGCAGGCGCTCGGGGCCGACGACGACGACGGCCACGACGAGCAGCACGAGGAACTCGGCCCCGTTGATCCCGAACACGGCTCCCAGGCTAGCCGCGCGCGCTCAGTGCGAGGACCGCTCCGCGAGCACGACGCGCACGTCGCGCTCCTCCTCGCCCGTGCGGATGCGCAAGGTCACGGTGTCGCCTGGGGCACGGGCCCGGATCGCGACGACGACCTCGTCGGGCTCGGTCACGGGGCGCCCGTCGATCGCGACGATGACGTCCCCTGGGCGGATCCCTGCGAGGTCCGCAGGGCTGCCCGGCTCGACGGGTGTCGCGGCACCCTCCTCGGGCGCCTCGAGCACGAGGACCCCCTCGCCCGTGTACCGCTCGTCGAGCATGACGCCGATGTACGGGTAGGTCGCCTCACCGGTCTCGATGAGCTGCTCGGCGGTACGCCGCACCTGGTTCGAGGGGATCGCGAAGCCGAGACCGATGCTCCCCGTCGTCCCGCTCAGGAAGGCGCCGGGCAGCTGGGCGATCGCGGAGTTGACCCCGATCACCTCGCCCGCGACGTTGACGAGCGGGCCGCCCGAGTTCCCGGGGTTGATCGCGGCGTCGGTCTGGATCGCGTTGATGAAGGCCTGGCCGTCGGCGTCGCCCGCGGTCACGGGGCGGTTGACCGCCGAGACGATCCCGCTCGTCACGGTGCCCTGCAGGCCGAGCGGCGCCCCGACCGCGACGACCTGGTCGCCCACGACGACGTCGTCGGAGTCGCCGAGCACGAGCGGGGTGAGCCCTGTGCGCTCGATCTTGACGACCGCGATGTCGTAGTCGGCCGTGACCCCGACGACCTCGCCGTCGGCCTGCGAGCCGTCCGCGAGCACGACGACGACGGACCCGCCGGGCCCGCTCGCCCCCGCGACGACGTGGTTGTTGGTGAGGATGTAGCCGTCCTCGCGCAGCACGAAGCCCGAGCCCGAGCCGCGCCCGTCGCGCGTCGTGACCTCGAGCGCGACGACCGAGGGCAGCACCCGGGCGGCGATCGAGGCGACCGACTCGGGGGCCCGGTCGACGGGCGTCGCGCTCGGCGCCGGCAGGTCCGCCGAGACGGGCCGCTCGTCGCGCAGCGCGCGCTCGGCCATCGAGCCCGCGAAACCCGCGAGCAGGCTCAGCACGAGCAGCGGGACGACCCACCACGCGCTCATGCCGCGCCGCTCGGGGCGCCGTGGCTCGCGGTAGTCCGTGGGCGGGGGCGAGCTCGGCCACGCCCCGGGCGGGACGACGCTCGGCATCGGTCCGGGCTG
>JAJUHG010000193.1 GCA_029267995.1 Micrococcales bacterium | reverse complement strand
GCGCTCACGCTCGGCCTGGACCGCGCTCTCGAGCATGCGCTCGCGTTCGGCGAGGTCCCTCGCGAGCTGGGTCGTGCGGTGGATGAGGCCGCGCAGGAGCCAGCCGACGAGACCTGAGATACCGCCGATGAGAAGAAGCGCGGCGACGGTTCCGAACGCGACCGGGCCAGGGACCGATGCCTCCGCAAAGACGATCAGTCCGACGAAACCGAGCCCGTACGCGATGCAGAACATCGGAGAGCACGTCGCCATGACGAGCCCAGCAGCCATCGATGCGGCAACGAGCGAGGCCTCACCGGCGCCGAGCGCGACAGAGATAAGTGCCCCGACCTGGAGCACGAGAGCTCCCGCGGGCGGGTGCCAGAGGAACACGAGGAACGACAGCGTCAGCGCTACCTGGACCACAGTCGTGGCTGCCGGCTCGTCGGTGACGCCAAGAACGGCGCCCACGACCTCCACCGTGACGAACAACCCCACGAGGGCAGCAATGACGAGCCTCGCGCCGCCGGTCAGGGCTGAGAACGTCCAGAAGTCATTGAGGCGTTCCCGGGCAGGGCGGTGAGTTGGACCGCCCACGCTGTTCTGCTCCACCGCCTCAGTATGGCCGTGGCGAACCCGCCCCCTGCTCGGGTCCGCCACGTCCTGGGTGCTAAACCCTCCCCAGGGTGAGGGCCGGGTGCACCCTGGCACCCGGCAACGCCCCGGGCGGCAGTACTACCTGACGGCGGTACTGCCCGACAGCAGCACTACTTGCAGCCACCGAAGAGCTGACAGATCCACGTCCACACGGCCGCCGGCTGCACATCGCCACCACCGGGCGCGGTCACGACGGGGCCGATCGGCGCGGCAGCCTCCGCAGCGCTCGCGGGAGCGGGCCCCGCAGCGAGGACGAGGACGAAGGCCGCGCTGGCGGCGAGGACCGAGGTGCGAGCTGACTTGCGGGCCATAGGTGCCTCCTCGAGGCGTGCGAGAACGACAGGTCGTCCCTCGAGTGTGCGGGAGGGTGACCACCCCGCGGCACCGGCAAAGGTCGCCTTCCTCGTCCGACCTTCGGCGGAATGCCAGATCAGCCCTAGGATCGACTCATGTCCACCCGCGTGCTCATCGCCGACGACGAGGCGCTCATGCGGACGGCCCTGAAGATCTTCATCGAGTCCGCGGACGACATGGAGGTCGTGGGTGAGGCCTCGGACGGCGTCGCCGCGGTGCACCTCGCGACCGAGCTGCAGCCCGACGTCGTCCTCATGGACATGCAGATGCCGCGCATGGACGGGGTCGAGGCGACGAAGGCCGTCCTCGCCGCCTCGCCGCGCACCCGGGTCATCGCGGTCACGACATTCTCCTCGACGAGCTACGTGGTCCCCGCGCTGCGGGCCGGGGCGACCGCCTACCTCGTGAAGGACACCGAGCCCTCGGCGCTCGTCGCGGCGGTGCGCGAGGCGCTCGACGGGACGTGCGTGCTCTCCCCGAGCGTGACGAGCGAGCTCGTCGCCTCGATCCGCGAGACGCCCGAGCCCTCGCGTCCGGTCACGCTCTCTGCGGTCGAGACGCTCTCCGAGCGTGAGCTCGACGTCGTCCGGCTGCTCGGCCAGGGGTTGTCGAACTCAGAGATCGCGGCCGAGCTGCACCTGTCGGAGGCGACCGTCAAGACGCACCTGGGCAACGTCATGGCCAAGTGGGGCGTGCGCGACCGGGTGCAGACGCTCATCCACGCGGCGCGCGCGGGGATCGTGCGCTTCGACTGACGCGCCTCAGCGTGCGCCGAGCGCCCCGCCCGAGGCCTCGAGGTAGCACGCCGCGCAGCGCGACTCGTAGCTCACCTCGACCCCGTCGATCGCGACCTGTTCGCCCGTGAAGACCGGGACCCCGTCGACGAGGCGCGCGTTGAAGACCGCCTTGCGCCCGCACCGACAGATCGTCTTGAGCTCTTCGAGCGAGTGCGCGATCTCGAGCAGTCGCTGCGAGCCGGGGAACGCGGCCGTGAGGAAGTCGGTTCGGATCCCGTAGCACAGTACGGGCACGTCTTCGACGACGGCGATGCGCAGCAGGTCGTCGACCTGGGCGGGGGTGAGGAACTGCGCCTCGTCGATCAGCAGGCACGAGACGCCCTTGCCCGTCTCAGCCTGGCGCTTGTGGCGCATCGCGCAGAAGAGGTCGAGGACGCCGTCGTCGGCCCCGATCACGAAGTCGACCTCACGGTCGACGCCGAGCCGCGAGAGGATCTTCCGCCCTGCCTTGGTGTCGACGCCGGGCTTGGCGAGGAGGATCTCGTGGTCCCGCTCCTCGTAGTTGTGCGCGGCCTGCAGCAGGGCGGTGGACTTGCCGGAGTTCATCGCCCCGTAGCGGAAGTAGAGCTTGGCCATGGCGGGGATTCTTCCATCCGCGGCGACCTGGTCGGGCTGGGGTCAGCGGTCCTGGAACCGTCCGACTTGCCCGGTTGTCAGAGGGTATGCGTACATTTGTTCGAGTCCGGTAGGTGAACGCTCAGGTCACGCGACGAGGGAGGTGGATCGTGCTCGAGCAAGGACGACAGTCCGCCGACGACGGCGCCCACGACGACTCGCGCGCGGACGTCGCCTCTCGCGGCTCGGGCACGGCAGGGCCGCGCTCGCTGCTCGCGCTCGTCACCGAGCTCGAGAGCGTCGCCGCCGAGATCGCACGGGTCGACCCTGCCGCGGTGAGCGGGACGCTCGGCGCAGAGCTCTCGGTCCGCGCACACCGCGCGATGGACCGTGTCCGAGCCGCGCAGCTCGGCTGGCTCGGGCGGGTCGAGAGCACTGCGGCATGGGTCGGCACCGGTGCTCGGAGCGTCGTCGCGTGGACCGCACGCACGCACGACGTGTCGTTCACCGAGGCACGTGGGTGGATCGCCACCGCGCGGGTGTGGCGCGACACGCTCGAGCTCACCGCGAGGGCGGCCCGCTCGGGGCTCCTCTCGACCGCCAAGGGCGCGCTCATCGCCCGGACCGCGACGACCCCGGCTCGCATCGAGGCCCTCCTGACCGACCCCGCGCGCGAGCTCGCACGCCCTGGCCACCACGCAGATGCGTCGAACAATCTGGACGATCGCGAGTCCTCGAAGGGCGACGGCACGACGCTCCCTGACGGCACGACGCTCCCTGGCGGTGCAAGGCTCGCGGACGGCGGGGCGCCCAGCAGCGCCGTCCCTCGGACCGGCGAGGCGACGCTCGTCTCGCTCGCGAGCGGCTACGACGTCGCCGCGTTCACGAAGATCGCCCGCCGCTTCGCGCACGTCACGGACCCCGAGGCAGACGAGCGCGGCTACCGCGAGGCGCTCGCCCGCGAGCACTTCGACCTCGCCGCGACGACCGGTGGGTACCACCTCTCAGGGTTCCTGACCTTCGACCACGGGCAGGCAGTCAAGACCGCGATGCGCGCGGTGTCCGGAGCTCCCACGGCGGGCGACACGCGCACCGCAGGTCAGCGTCGAGCGGCGGCGCTCACGGGGATCGCGAGGCTCGTGCTCGACAAGGGACTCACGGGCAAGGTGGGGACGGTGCGCCCGCATGTGTCGGTCCACGTCTCGCTGACCGAACTGACCCGGGTGCTCCATGGCGAGCTCGGCTGCGCCGGTGGCCCCGCGCCGTCTGAGCGTCCTGCGCCATCTGAGGCAGCGGCATCGTCGCAGATGCCTGGGGAGTCGACGGCCCCCACGTCATCGGGTGTCGAGGCATCGCCGGGGATCCATCCCGGCCTCGAGCCTCTCCTGCTCTCACCACCTGCCGAGTGGGAGGACGGCACGATCCCCGTCCCCGACGCGGTGCTGCGCCGGATCGCGACGGACTGCGAGATCACCCGCGTCGTGCTCGGCGCCGACTCGCAGGTGCTCGACGTCGGCCGCACCCAGCGCACCTTCGCAGGGCATCTGCGCCGGGCGGTCGTCGCCCGCGACAGGCACTGCGTCGTGCCGGGTTGCACCGCTCCCCCTTCGATGAGCCAGATCCACCACGCGAGCACGCGGTGGGCGGACGGCGGCGCGACCTCGATCGAGAACGCGGCCCTCGTGTGCGGGTTCCACAACCAGTGGCTCGAGGACCACCGGGTGCCGATGCGTCGCTTGGTCGACGAGAACGGCCTGACCCGGTGGCAGCTCGGTGTGCCAGGGACCTACCGCCCCGGAGGGGGCGGGCGCTTCGTCGAGGACGATGCGTGGCAGCCCCAGACTCGGCATGATCCGCCCGACGCGCCCACCGCACTGAGCCGCGGACGCGTGCGAGGTGCACGGCAGCGAGAGCCGGGCCGTCACGACGTCGAGCGAGGTGCACAGGACCAGGACGAACCGCCGTGACCGACAACCGCGGCGAACTAGAGAGGCGAACCACCGGCGAGCCACGACAAACTGCTGCTCCGAACCACCGTGGCGGCCCTACCGGCGCACCACTGCAGCGAGCCACCACGACGACCCCACCGGCGCACCACTGCAGCGAGCCACCACGACGACCCCACCGGCGCACCACTACAGCGAGCCACCACAACGACCCCACCGGCGAACCACTGCGGCGGACCACCGTGGCGGACCCCCGGCGAACCAGGGTGAGCGCGCCGTGT
>JAJUHG010000192.1 GCA_029267995.1 Micrococcales bacterium | reverse complement strand
GCTCGGGGTGCGCGCCCCGCCGAGGTTGGTCTGCCGGGCGACGACGGCGATCGCGCGCCCCGCACGCACGACGGGCACCGCCTCGTCACGCACCGCGTAGGAACCGAACCAGCGCGGCTCGCGCGAGCGCTGCGGGGTCTTCTCCTCGAGCGCGCGCTGAAGCTGGGGGAGCTGGCCGCCCGGAGCGAAGGTCCCGACGATGTCGTCGTGGTGCACGGTCGCCCCGGTCGAGGGACGGCACTGGGCGACCGCGACGAAGCTCCCCTCGCGCGTGGGGAGCCACAGCACGAGGTCGGCGAAGGCCAGGTCGGAGATGAACTGCCAGTCACCGGCGAGGTGGTGCAGCCACTCGACGTCGGCGGCGTCGAGGTCGCCGTGGCGCTCGACGAGGTCGGAGAGGGTGGACACGCGGCAAGCCTAGGAGCACGCGAGGGGCGCGGGGCGACCGTCTCGGTCCAGGACGCGTCCGAGCGGCTCTCGGGCGCCGCGGTGAGTAGGCTCGTGCTGCCGGGACGGGCGGGGCACACAGGGGAGCCGCCGACGCCCGGCGTGAAGGAGGAACCCTGTGCGACTTCAGGTCGTCCTGCGCTACCCGGCCGCGCCCGAGCGCGTCGTCGCGATGCTCGCGGACCCCGAGTTCTCCCGTCGCGTGATCCTCGCCTCGAACGGACGGCCTGACGCGGTCGACGTCACGGGTGACGCGACCGGTGCGGGTGCCTTCACCGTGACGACGCGTCGCTCGCTGCCGACCGACCAGATCCCCGCCCAGATGCGCTCGTTCGTCGGGGCGAGCCTCGACGTGCGCCAGGCGATCTCGTGGGGAGCGGCCGAGGACGGGATCCGGCGCGGCTCGGTCGCGGTCGAGATCGCGGGGGCGCCCGTGCGCGTCACGGGCACGACGCACCTCGTGGCGTCCCCCGAGGGGCACACCGTGCTCGAGTACGACACCCGGGTGCGCGCCCAGGTGCCGTTGTTCGCCGCGGCGGTCGAGGAGGCTGCGGCGGGGGCCGTGCGCCACGCCCTGCAGACCGAAGAGCGCATCGGGACCGAGTGGCTCATGAGCTCTGACGTAGGCTGACGCCCACCTGCCGGGCGCCGGCAAGACACCTCGTGGTCTTGCGCCTCACGCGCCCGCGGCCGGAGTAGGCTGCGTGGGTACGCTCCCAGAGCCGGGAGCGCGAGGAACTCGGGGGTGTGACCCAGCATGGCGCCCGATGACGACCAGACATCGACGCGAGACAAGCCGCGTCGAGCCGTACCCACGCTCGAGGAGGTCGCGGCGCTCGCGGGCGTGAGCCGGTCGACCGCCTCGCGCGCGATCAACGGCGGCGCTCGCGTGTCCGCCGCGGCACAGGCCGCGGTCGACAAGGCGATCGCCGAGCTGTCCTACACGCCCAACCGGGCCGCACGCTCGCTCGTGACCCGGCGCACCGACTCGATCGCGCTCGTGATCCCCGAGCCCGACGAGCGGGTCCTGACCGACCCGTTCTTCTCCGCGACGCTCAACGGGCTCAGCTCGGCGCTCGCGAGCAGCGACCTGCAGCTCGTGCTCATCATCGCCCGCCCCGGGGAGTCCGACCGCACGCGTCGGTACCTGCGCAACGGCCACGTCGACGGCGCGGTCGTCGTCTCGCACCACGAGGCGGACCGGCTCGACACGCTCCTCGCGGAGTCGCGGCTGCCCGCGGTCTTCGTGGGACGCCCCCTCAACGAGATCGGCCGGCTCAACTACGTCGACGTCGACAACTACGGCGGGGGTCGCCTCGCGGCCGAGCACATCGTCGCGACGGGCCGCACGCGCATCGGCATGATCGCCGGCCCGCAGGACATGGCCGCAGGCCGTGACCGGCTGCGCGGGTGGAAGGACATGCTCACCGAGCACGGCCTCGCGACCGACGCGGTCGAGACGAGCGACTTCACGACCGTCACGGCGATCGAGGCGACCCAGCGGCTGCTCGACAAGCACCCCGACATCGACGCGATCATCGCGGGCTCGGACCTCATCGCGGTCGGAGCGATCAACGTCCTGCGCGAGCGGGGACTCTCGGTGCCCGACGACGTCGCGGTGATCGGCTTCGACAACCTCGGGGTGAGCACCTCGCCGGCGCTCACGACGCTCACGAACCCCGTCGTCGCGATGGCCCGCACCGCGGGCCAGCTGCTCCTCGAGATCCTCGAGGACGACGACGTCGAGCCGCAGCACAAGCAGTTCAGCCCCGACCTCGTCGTGCGCGGGTCGACAGCTCCCGCGAAGGGCTGAGCCACGGACCAGGTGCGCGCCCTCGCCCTCGTCGGCGCGGGCGGGCTGCTCGGCGGTCTCGCGCGCCACGGCCTGCTCGCGCTCGCGGGGCCGGGGGCGCACGCGCTCGCGCTGCTCGCGGTCAACGTCGTCGGTTCGGGCCTGCTTGGCCTGCTCGTCGGCGCCGCGACGGGACGCCGGGGGTGGGTTCGCCCCTTCGCGGGCACGGGGGTGCTCGGCGGCTTCACGACGTACTCGGCGGCGATGGCCGCGACCGTCGAGCTCTCGGGCTCTGGCCTGGTCGCTCCCGCGGGGTACCTCCTCGCGAGCCTGCTCGCAAGCGTCCTCGCGGCGGCTGCAGGGCACCTCGCGGGCGAGCGGGTGCGTCGTCGTCGGCGTCTCGTGGGTGCGGCATGAGCCTGCTCACCGTGATCGCGGTCGGGGTCGGGGCGGGGCTCGGGGCCCAGCTGCGGCACGCCGCCGAGCAGCTCGAGCGCCGGGCGCGCGCCCGGCGGGTCGATGCGGGGCCAGGCTTCCCCTGGGCGACCTTCGCGGTCAACGCGCTCGGCTCGGGCGGGCTCGGGGTGCTCGTCGGGCTGCACTCGGCGGGGGTGGTCGGACCCACGTGGTTCGCGCTCGGCGGTGCGGGGGTGTGCGGCGGGCTCACGACCTTCTCGACGCTCGCGCTCGACGTCGTACGCCTCGTGCGTGCCCGCTCGAGCCTCGTCGCGGGCTACGTCGCCGCGCAGGTCGTGACAGGTCTGGGCCTCTTCGTGGCCGGGCTCGCCCTCGCCGGCTAGATCTCGTATCGATTCGATCACGACCGCCCCTCGGCGGCGCCCGCATGACTATGCTCGGCCGTGCGAGCGCTCCCACCTGGGGGGCGCGCAAGCACGGTGAGGTGTGGCGCACGGTGGACGCGAGGGACGTTCGGCTGCCGCGCGACCGACCCCGCGGGACCGCCGCGTGACGGGCCCCCTCGCGCCGTGGCGGGCGCGGCTCGCAAGCCGGCGCGCCCGCACCCAGTGGCCGATCCTCGCGGTCGCGCTCACGGTCGCGCTCGTCACGGGCGCGCTGCTCGCCGGCATGTCCGTGCTCGTCACCGCGACCGAGGAGCTCGCGCTGCGCAGCGTGCTCGGCGCGACCCCGGCCGAGCGCACGCGCCTCGAGGTGCGCACGACGATGTCGAACCTGCGCGGCGACGTCGACGCCGTCGCGGCCCGTTCGCACGCCGCCGCGGCCGAGGTGCTCGGCCCTGCGCCGCACACGACGACGACGCACGTCGCCTCGACCCTGTACCTCGTGCTGCGCGAGGGCACCACGCCCGCGATGGCCTACGCCGCGGCGATGCAGGACGTGCTCGAGCACGTCGACCTCGTCGCGGGCTCGCTCCCGGGCGCGCCCTTCGAGGCCGACTGGACCGACGAGGAGGGCACGACCCAGTCGCGCACGGTGATCCCCGTGCTCGCCCCCGAGCCCACGCTCGAGGCACTCGACCTCGAGCTCGGCGACCGGGTCGAGCTGCGCGGCACCTTCGGCCTCGGGGACCGCGTGCTCGTCCAGGTCACGGGCACCTTCGCGGCGCACGAGCCGCACGGGGGCTTCTGGCGCGCCGACCGGCTCTCGGGAACGGGCTGGCGCCCGGACGCCGTCGTCCCGGGGACCGGCGGCTCGCTCACGACCGACCTCGTGGGCCCGCTCCTGCTCGACCGTACGACGATGACCTCGGGGCTCGTCGCGAGCGAGGTCGTGCACACCTCCTACGTCCCGGACCTGTCGGGCGTCACGGCTCGTGAGCTGCCGCTCCTGGAGTCCCGGGCCGCGCGCGCGGGCGAGGACGTCCCGCGGCTCGTGACCGCGTCCGACGTCGACTCGGTCCAGGTCACGACGCGCCTCACCGAGCCGCTGCGCAGCGCGGGGACCGCCCTGACGATCACCCGCGCGGCGGTGCTCGTGGTCGGCCTCCTGCTCGCGGTGGTCGCGGTCGCCGCGCTCCTCCAGGCCGCCCGCCTCGTCGCCGAGGGGCGCACCGCGGAGCACTCGCTCGTGCGCGCCCGCGGCGCCTCGGGCCGTCAGACCCTCACGCTCGGCGCTATCGAGGCGGGCGTCCTCGCGCTCGTGGTCGCCGCGGCGAGCCCCTTCCTCGCGCGCGGGCTCTACGGCCTCGTCGCGCGCACACCCGCGATGCGCGCTGCCGACATGGACCGCCCGACCGCGATCACGGGGACGACGTGGCTCGTCGCGGCGATCGCCGCGGCGGCGTTCGCCCTCGTGCTCGTCTCGCCCCTCGTGCGTCGCCCGGGCACCTTCGCGGCGCACGAGCCGCACGGGGGCTTCTGGCGCGCCGACCGGCTCTCG
>JAJUHG010000191.1 GCA_029267995.1 Micrococcales bacterium | reverse complement strand
CGGCCCGCGCGTGGTGGTGCCTGCGCTGGGCCGGGCACGAGCGCGTGCGCGTGCTCGACGGCGGCCTCGAGGCGTGGGTCCGCGCGGGCCTGCCGCTCGAGGAGGGCGACGTCGCCCCCGTCCCCGACGACGCCGTCGTCGCACAGCACGGCTGCATGCCCACGGTCACCGCGGAGCAGCTCGAGCGCGGCGAGGCGACCCGGCTGCTCGACGCGCGCGCACCGGAACGCTTCCGGGGCGAGCACGAACCGGTCGACCCCGTCGCAGGCCACATCCCGGGCGCCGTCTCGTGCCCGACGACGGCGCTCCTCGGCCCCGACGGGTGCTACCTCCCACCCGAGCGGTTGCGTGAGGTCCTCGGGATCGACCGGCCCGGTGCCGTCGCGTACTGCGGCTCGGGAGTTACGGCCACCCAGCTCGTGCTTGCGGAGCACGGGGCCGGCGTCGAGCTCGCCCTGTACCCCGGCTCGTGGTCGCACTGGGTGCGCGACCCGCGCCGCCCCGTCGTGACGGGGTAAGGACGTGACGGGGTAGGGGCACAGCGGGGTAGAGGCAACCGGAAGCTCGCGGCCAGGGCATCGGCTGGGCGACAGCGCGCGAGCGACCGACCCGGCCGAGCCCGTGCGCGTCAGGATCAGCTCCTCGAGCGGGAACGTCGAGCACCTCGGCCCGCTGCCCTGGGTGCGCGGCTCAGTCGCACCAGTCGCACATGCCCGTCGCGGGCAGCGCGGTCGAGCACGTCGGGCAGACCGCGGTCGGGCGTTCGACCTTGGGCGGGCGGCGGCGCGCAGGCTCGGCGCTCGTGCGGGAGCGGCGCGCACTACTCGTGCCGACCGCGGCCGCACCCGTCACCTGGAAGCCGCGCCGGCGCAGCACGGTGAGCGCCTGGTCGAGCGAGCTGCGGAACTCCTCGGGTGTCGCGAGCCGCCCCGTCGCGCGCTTGTGGGCGACCGCGAGCACCGCGCGCGCGTCGTACCGGCGCCCCTCGTGCACGATCACGGCGTCGGGCGAGGCCGCGAAGCCGTGCGCCGCGAGGAAGGCCTCCGCGCCGCGCTCGTCGTGCTCCGCGAGGGCCTCGAGCACGTGCTGACTGGTCACTGAGGAGAAGGTCGCCACGAAACTCGAGCCTACGTCGCGGCACGCGCGGCTGCTCCGCGCGTCCGACCCCGCCTCAGCGTGCCCGCACGACGAAGGTCAGCCCACCCACGACGTGGTCGCTGCCCGCGTCGTGCTCGACGACGTCGACGACGTGCAGCCGGCCCGGCTCCTCGCCCTCGGTGACCTGGAACGACACGACGCCGATCCCCGGCTCGCCGTCCTTGTCGAGACGCGCGGCGACCTCCCGCGCCGCGAGCGTGCGCTCAGGACGTTCGGCGATCCCGAGGGCGACCCGCGGGGCTCCGCTCAGGCTCGGGCGGCCCTGCACCTCGCGTGCGGTGAGCGTGCGCACCGCGAGGCCCGCGAGCGGTTCGGTCGCGGGGAGCCCTCCGACGCACCCAGCGGCCCGGGCGAGGACTGCGAGATCGACCTCGCGCCGCTCGGTCGCCCGCAGCGTCGCCCGGGCGTGCTCGGGGCTCCACGCGGCGAGCTCGAAGCGGAAGCTCATGGTCTGCCCCGCGGGTACCTCGAGCACCGAGATGTTGCGCTGGGCGACGTGCCGGTCGCTCACGACGTCGAACACGCTCGGGTCGGTGTAGCTGTCGAACGGCACGACGAGGCTCACGCGCGCGACGATGCACCGGTGCCCCGAGTCGCCCCCGAGGGGGGTGGGTCCGGGCATGGCGGACTCCGAGGTGCTGCCCGCGTGGTCGCGGGGTGGAGTGGGGTGGTGCCGCCTGGGCGTCGCTGCGGGCGTCGGTGGCCACGAGTGCGTGAGAGCACCATTCACCCGGGTGAGACGAAATCAAGACATACCGGGATTTCACCCAGGCGTCATGCGGAGCGGCGGCGCACGATCTCCTCGACCCAGAGCGGCACGTACGGCGAGGTGCACCCGGGCGGGGTCGGGTAGTCCTTGAGGACCTCGAGGCGGTTGCCGATCGCCAGGACACGCTCACGGTGCTCGGGGTGCTCGATGCCGATCGTCGCGAGGCACGTGTTCATCGCCCACTGCAGGCGGTCCGGGGCGTCCTTCATCTCGGCCTCGATCACGTCGAGCAGCCCGGGCAGGTCGAGCCCCTCGGGCTGCTTCGCGACGCGCGCGCTCGTGAGCTCCCACGCCGCGGCGGCGACCTCGGGGGCGTCGTCGTCGATCCACGCGAGGCGCAGCTCCTCCGCGTACGGGCTCTTCTTCACGACGTAACTGACGAGCCAGTCGAGCACCTTCGGCGCGCGCGCCTCGCGGATCATCGAGTCGAGCTCGTCGCGGGAGAGCTCCTTGGGCCGGCACACGAGCAGGGCGACGAGGCGGGCCGCCGTGGCGCCCGTGGCCCACAGCTCGCGTGCGAACGCGTGGTCGGTGCGGACCTCCTTCGCGAGCGCGCGCAGCTTGGTCAGGTTGACCCCGTGGTCGTCCCCGTGGCGCTCGTTGACCGCGCGCATCCTGGGGTCCTCGAGCGCGGTGAGCCGCGCGAGCACCTCGTCGACCGTCATCGTGGCCATGCGCGCCTCCCTCGTCATGCCTCGAGTGTCCCCCACCGGTGCGGGGCCGACGGACGGGCCGTCGGTCCCAGGGGGCGGGGTCGGTCCGGACCTAGCGTGACAGGTAGGGCACGCACCGTGGCGGGCCACCCCCGAGCGCTCCACATGAGCGCACCAGACAAGGAGCATCGGCAGATGTCTACGCAGTTCGAAGGAAAGGTCGCGATCGTCTCGGGCGCAGGCTCGGGCATCGGCGAGGAGACCGCGAAGATCCTCGCGGCGGGCGGCGCGGCCGTCGTCGTGAGCGACATCGACCTCGAGGCCGCCGAGCGGGTCGCGGGCGGGATCGAGAAGGCGGGCGGCAGAGCGAGCGCGTTCCGCGCCGACGTCGCGCGTCCCGAGGAGGCCGCTGCGACCGTCGAGCACGCGAAGAAGACCTACGGCGGCCTGCACCTCGCGTTCAACAACGCCGGGATCGTGGGTCCCGAGCAGCACGTCGGCGAGCTGACCCTCGAGGGGTGGCAGCAGGTCATCGACGTCAACCTCTCGGGCGTGTTCTACGGGATGCGCTACCAGATCCCCGAGATCCTCGCCTCGGGCGGTGGGGCGATCGTCAACACCTCGTCGATCGCGGGGCTCATCGGCATCGCGAACCTCGGCGCCTACGTGTCCTCGAAGCACGGTGTGACGGGCCTGACGAAGTCCGCCGCGATCGAGTACGGCAAGCAGGGTGTGCGCATCAACTCGGTGCACCCCGGCTACATCCTCACCCCGCTCATCGCCCAGTGGTCCGAGACGGAGCTGCGCCCCTCACTCGAGGCGCTGCACCCGATCGGCCGGCTCGGCGAGGCCACCGAGGTCGCCGAGGTCGTGTGCTTCCTGCTGTCGGACAAGGCGTCCTTCGTGAACGGCGCACAGATCGCCGTCGACGGCGGGTATCTCACGGTCTAGGGACGGGGCCGACGGCGCGCGCCCGCGTGGTTCGCGCCCCGACTGCCCGTGTGCTGGACGAACGACGAGGCCTCTGACCTGCTCTCGCGGGTCAGAGGCCTCTCGCGCGCGGAGGATGGGGGATTCGAACCCCCGAGGGCTGTTAACCCAACACGCTTTCCAAGCGTGCGCCATAGGCCACTAGGCGAATCCTCCTGGCGGCTCGATGGTACCCGAGGGCCCACAGGGGGCCGAACCGCCGTCGGCGGGGGTGAGCGGCAAGCCCATCGGCCTAGAGCGGCTGGGCCAGCTGGACGAGGTTCCCGCACGTGTCGTCGATGACGGCCGTCTTGACCGGCCCCATCTCGAGCGGCTCCTGCGTGAAGCGCACCCCGAGGCCCTTGAGGCGCTCAGCCTCGGCTTCGAGGTCGGTGACCTCGCAGGACGCGAGCGGGATCCCGTCGGTCATGAGCGCCTCGCGGTAGGGCCCGACGGCCGGGTGCCCTGCGGGCTCGAGGAGGAGCTCGACGCCGTCGTCGTCGGGGGAGGTCACGGTGAGCCAGCGGGCCTCGCCGAGCGGGATGTCGTTCTTGAGCGTGAAGCCGAGCACGCGGGTGTAGAAGTCCAGGGCGGCGGCCTGGTCGTCGACGAAGACGCTCGTGATGTAGATGCGCGGCACGGGGGACCTACTTCCGGACGGGCCAGCGGGCCGGGATCTCGGCCAGCGGCGTGGTGTCGATGTCGTGGAGCTTGTAGCGCCCCTCGCGACGGGTGCGGACGAGCCCCGCGGCCTCGAGGACCTCGAGGTGCTGGGAGATCGCCTGCCGGGACGAGGTGAGCTGGTGACGCGTGGCGAGGCGGGTGCAGATCTCGAAGAGCGTCTGGCCGTCGCGGTCCATGAGCTCGTCGAGGATCGCGCGACGGGTCGGGTCCGCGAGGGCCTTGAACACGTCCGCCACGCCTCGACGATAGGCAAGTACACACTTGCATGTCAATGCCGTGGCGGTCGCGTACACTCGTGGCCGACCCCTCGTGCGGCGTCATCTCGCTGAACTCCCCCAGGGCCGGAAGGCAGCAAGGGCAGGCGGGCTCTGGCGGGTGTGCGGGGGGTCCTTTCGTG
>JAJUHG010000190.1 GCA_029267995.1 Micrococcales bacterium | reverse complement strand
CGCGTGGGGGTCGACGACGGCGATCCCCGAGCTGCTCGGCCAGACGCCAGACGGCGAGCCCGTGGCCGAGCTGTGGTTCGGCGCGCACGCGAGCTCCCCGAGCGTCCTCGAGGACGGTCGCACCCTCGAGGACCTGCTCGCGGCGGACGGCGAGGCGCAGCTCGGCGCCGACGTCATCGCACGGTTCGGCGAAGGCCTGCCCTACCTGCTCAAGATCCTCGCCGCCGAGCGGCCCCTGTCGCTCCAGGTGCACCCCAACCGCGAGCAGGCGCGCGTCGGCTTCGCAGTCGAGGAGGCCGCCGGCCTGCCCCTCGACTCCCCGGATCGGTCCTACCGCGACGCGACCCGCAAGACCGAGGATTGGTTCGCGCGCGCACCCGGCGAGGCGCTGTGCGGGTTCCGCGCCCCGAGGCGCGCCGCCGAGCTGTTCGAGAACCTTGACGCCCCGCTCGCCCGTTCGATCGCCGCGATGCTGCGCGCCGACCCGACCGCCTCGGGCGTACGCACCGTGTTCTCCGCGCTGCTCGGACCACGCACACGCCCCGACGTCGACGCCGTCGCGGCCCTCGCCGAGGCGTGCCGCGCACGCCTCGCGAGCTCCTCACCGTCCCCGCGTGCGGACGGCAACGTCGTCCTCCTGCAGTCCGAGCACCCCGGCGACCCGGGCGTCGCGGCCTCGCTCCTGCTCAACCCCGTCTCGCTCCAGCCGGGCGAGTCCGTGTTCATCCCCGCGGGCGGGGTGCACGCCCTCCTGCACGGCACGGTCGTCGAGCTCCAGGCGTCCTCGGACAACGTGCTGCGCGCAGGGCTCACCACCAAGCACGTCGACGTGCCCGCCCTGCTCGCGACGGTCGACTACGTCGCCGCCCCGCCGATCCGCCTCGCACCCGAGACCTTCCACGGCTCGACCCGGGTGTTCTACGCCCCCGTCGACGACTTCGAGCTGTCCGTGACGACCCTCGGCGGCGTGCCCGCGTGGCAGCCCGTCCCGGGGCGCGGACCACGCATCGTGCTGTGCCTCGAGGGTGCGGTCGAGGTGCGGTCCGCACGGGAGGCCATCACGCTCGCCCGCGGTCAGGCCCTCTTCGCGGGGGCCGTCGAGGGGCCGCTCACCGTGCGGGGGCACGGCACGATCGTCCAGGCCGACGTGCCCTGACGGGCCCGCACCTCAAGGGGACGGGTACGGCCTCGCGTGCTCCGTCGCGAGGATCCGCGCGACGTCCCCGTGGCGCTCGGGAAGGAGCACGAGCGAGGACGAGGCGCGCAGGGCCCCGAGCACGAGCCGCCCGAGGTCGGCGATCCCGTCCGCCCCGCGGGAAGCGACCTGGACCGCGAGGCGGGCCGACCCCGGAAGGTCCGCGGCCCACGCCCCGAGGCCCGAGTGCGGTGTGGTGGCATCCTCCACGACGAGGGCCGGGGCGTCGTCGTCGGCGGGCGGGACGTACCCGATGACGTCCGCATAGGACCCGACGGCGCGCGCGGCGTCCATCGCACCGGGTGGCAGCTCACCGTCGAAGCTCCGCGCGAGGGAGGGCAGCACCTGGGCGACGATCTCGGGACGCCCCGACAGGTCGACCTCCCGCACCTGTCCCGCCGTGACCTCGCCGGGTCGGTCGGTCACGACGACGTCGGCCGGGGCCGAGGCGTCCAGCACGACGCCCGCCCCGACCCGCCATGTCGCGAGCAGCCACACCGCGGTGCGCCAGTGCGGCGGCAGGTCGAGGTGCACGAGGGTGCCCGGCTCGGCGTCGAACTCCTCGACGAGCAGGTTCGTGGTCTTCGCGACCCAGTTCGCGGTCACGGTCGCGGACAGCTCGATGCGTTCACCGTCAGCCCCGTACCACGTCACGAAGGGGCGCGCACCGAGCGCGGGGGCGTCGATGAGGGAGGGGAGGAAGAGAGGCACGCAGCAAGCCTAGGCTTGTCGGGCGGAGCTGCTCGGGGCCGGGCGAGGCTGGTCGTCCGTGACAGGGAGGGCGCGCACGCGGCCAGCATCGTCCTCTGCGAGTGGCTCGCGGGCCGCAAATCACCCGGGTCGCGGGCCGTGGATAGCACAACTCCACTTGACTTTGACAAGTGACACGCGTGTAATTCCTCCAATGATGTTCCAAGGGGAGGCGAGCACGGAGGCACGATGATGTGGAATCTGCTCGACCCGGACGGTCCTTTCCCGTCGCAGGCCCAGGCCCCGGCGGCCCCGCTCGGCAATGTCCTGCCGATCTTCGGCACGTCCGACGACGACACCGTGCTCGGCTGGCAGGATCGTGCGCTGTGCGCACAGACCGACCCCGAGGCCTTCTTCCCCGAGAAGGGCGGCTCGACCCGCGAGGCGAAGCGGGTCTGCCAGGGCTGCGAGGTGCGCGCTGAGTGCCTCGAGTACGCCCTCGCGAACGACGAACGTTTCGGCATCTGGGGTGGACTCTCGGAGCGGGAGCGGCGCAAGCTCAAGCGTCGTGTCGTCTGACCCTGGCACGCACCTGAGCCCTCCGGCGCGAGCGGTCGACGTGACCGCCGTCGTCGTCACCCTCGGCGACACCGAGTACCTCGCCACGACCCTCGCGGCCCTCGCCGCACAGACCCGAGCACCCGCGCACGTCCTGCTCGTCGACGCCTCGCGCGACGGCGGAGCACAGCTGCCCGACGACGCCCCCGACACCTGGTACCTGATCCCCGCCCCGGGCGCGCGGACCTTCGGCGCCGCGGTGCGCGACGCCCTCGCCGTCCGTCCCCCCACGACGCGCTGGCTGTGGCTCCTGCACGACGACTCGGCCCCCGAACCGACCGCGCTCGCGGCGCTCGTGCGAGCGGTCGAGCACTCCCCGTCCGTCGCGGTCGCGGGCGTCAAGCAGCGCACGTGGGGCGAGCCCGTGCGACTCCTCGAGGTCGGCGTGACGACCTCGCGCTTCGGCCGACGCATGACAGGTGTCGACGAGGGCGAGGTCGACCAGGGACAGCTCGACGGGCGCGACGACGTGCTCGGCGTGGGCACCGCAGGGATGTTCGTCCGCACCGACGTGTGGGCCGACCTCGGGGGGACGGACCCCGCGCTCGGGCCGTTCCTCGACGGGCTCGACCTCTCGCGCCGCGCCCGGCTCGCGGGGCACCGCGTCGTCGTCGTGCCCGAGGCGGTCGTGCGGCATGCGCGCGCGAGCTTCACGGGCCTGCGCGGGACCGACGACGACGAGCCCGACCACCGCCGCTCATTCGCTGCGAGCCCGCGCGCCCTCCTGCACACCCAGCTCGCATGGGGCCCGCTCCCGCTCGTGCCCGTCGTCGTGGCCCTCGCGCTCGCCTCGGGTGCGGTGCGTTCGCTCCTGCGGGTCGTCACGAAGGAACCCGCCCTCGCGATCGCCGACCTCACCGCACCCCTCGCGGTGCTCGCCCGCCCGGGGCGGATCCTCGCCGCGCGCCGTGCGGCCCGGCGCACGCGCCGCCTCCCACGGCGGTCGCTGCGACCCCTGCAGACCACGTGGCGCGACGTGTACCGCGAGCACCGCGACCGGCGCATGCGCCGCCGCGAGTCCCAACGCGTCGTGCGGGCCCCCTCCGAGCTCGAGCTGCGCGAGCTCGCCACGATCACGAGGCGACGCCGCGTCGCGCTCGGGGCCCTCACGCTCGTGCTGGGTGGGGTGAGCTGGTGGGGGACCTCCGCGCTCGTGACCGCGGTCGCGGGCGGGGCGCGGCTCGCGGGAGGGGCGCTCGCGCCCTCCGTCCCGTTCTCGGCATGGTGGTCCTCGATCGTCACCGGGTGGGTGCCCGGCGGGCTCGGCGCGCCCGGACCGACCGACCCCCTCCTGCTCGCGCTCGCACCGCTTGCCGCGCTCGCCGACGGCGGCGTCGAACCGCTCGTGCTGCTCGGCGGGATCCTCGCGTCGGGGCTCGCGGCGTGGTTCGCCGCGGGAGCAGCGACACGGTCCCTCGCGCTGCGCGCATGGGCCGCGCTCGTGTGGGCCGGCGCGCCCGCGCTCCTCGTCGCACAGGGGCAGGGTCGCCTCGGCGCGGTCCTCGCCCACGCGATGATCCCGTGGGTCGCGCTCGGCCTCGCACGGGCCGTGGGCGTCCAGCGCACCGACGTCATCACCTCGGGCCTCGCCGACGCCGCGCGGTCGGACGACACGTCCGACGGCGGTTCCGACGGTGAGTCGCACGCGCACGGGCTCTTCCCCGCGGCCGGCCCCGAGGACGAGCCCGGCGAGCAGTGGGCGCAGACCGTCCACGAGTGGGTCGAGGTCGATCGCTCGTCCGCGGCGCAGCACGCCGCGGGCTCGATGATCGCGCAGGACGCAGCGGTCGCCCCGGAGACCGCCGAGGGCGAGGTAGCCGCAAGAGCACCTGAGCACCCTGCGCCCGAGCAGACTGCCCCCGAGCCCCCCGCGCCCGAGGCCGAGCCCCCCGCAGAGTCCGAGCGCTGGCGCGGTTCGCTCGGCGCTGCGGCCGGTGCGGGGCTCGCGTTCGCGGTCGCGAGCGCGGGCGCACCCGTCCTGCTGCCCGCCGGTCTGCTCGTCCTGCTTGTGCTCGCCGTCGTCGTGCCGCGCCGCCCGGGCCGCGTGCTGTTCGTCGCGGTGCCCGCGCTCGCGCTGCACGCCCCCGTGCTCGTCGCGGCCGCGAGCGGGGGGACCTCCGGCCTGCGG
>JAJUHG010000189.1 GCA_029267995.1 Micrococcales bacterium | reverse complement strand
GCGCCCCGTCGAGTCACCGAGCGGGATCTTCCAGTTCGGGTACTCGGTGTCCGTCCCAGGCTGGTTCTGCGCGCGCCGCTCCCCGACCGCGTCGGTCAGCGCAACCCCGACGAGCGCTGACGGCGACTTGCGCACGAGGCGGTGCATCGCCTCGACGACCTGACGCTCCGAGGGGTCGACGCCGAGCAGCCCGCGTTCGCGCAGGACGGCGAGCAGCGCCTCGCGCTCGCGCCGCGCCCAAGAGCGCACGACCGGCTCGGGCTCGGTGAGCAGCCCGAGCTCGCTGCGCAGCGCGACGTGCTCCTCGGCGAGGTAGCCCGCGGTGGGCGGCAGGTCGTGCGTCGTGATCGTCGACAGCGCGAGGCGCCGGTACTCCTCGGGTGCGCGCAGGCCGCCGTCGTCGGCGGTCTCGAACCATAGGACCGAGGTGCCCAGGATGCCCCGTTCGGCGAGGTAGTCGCGGACCCACGGCTCGACCGTGCCGAGGTCCTCCCCGATCACGACGGCGCCCGCGCGCTGCGCCTCGAGGCACAAGATCCCCACGAGCGCCTCGTGGTCGTAGTACACGTAGACGCCGTCGGTCGCGGGGTGGCCCGCGGGGATCCACCAGAGCCGGAACAGGCCGATCACGTGGTCGACGCGCAACGCGCCCGCGTGCCGCAGGACCGTGCGCAGCATGTCCCGGTATGGCGCGTACCCCATGCGCTCGAGCTCGTCAGGGCGCCACGGCGGCTGTGACCAGTTCTGGCCCTGCTGGTTGTACATGTCGGGCGGCGCACCGACCTCGATGTGCTCCGCGAGCGCGTCACCGAGCGCCCACGTGTCCGCGCCCTCGGGGTGCACGCCCACCGCGAGGTCGTGCATGATCCCGATCCGCATCCCGCCGTCCTGCGCGGCCCGGTGGGCGGCGCGCAGCTGCTCGTCCGCGACCCACTGCAGCCAGCAGAAGAAGTCGACCCGCTCGGCGAGCTCGGTGCGCAGCTCCTCGATGCCGGGAGCGCCGAGCCGCGCCTCGGGCGGCCACTCACCGCCGTCGAACCGCTCGTGCAGCGCGCACCACAGTGCGAAGTCCTCGAGGCCCTGGCCCTGCTCGGCCCGGAACGCGTCGAGCTGTGCCTGCCGGCCCGCCGAGCGACCGGCCGCGAACACCGTCTCGAGGGCCTCCTTCTTGGCCGTCCACGCGGCGTCGCGGTCGATCGGCCCCGAGTCCTCGTTGAGCGCCCGCGCGGGCTCGGCGGCCCACTCGACGAGCGAACGCTCGGCCGGTGACAGGTAGGCGGTCTCGGTGATCTCCTCGACCCGGACGTAGAGCGGGTTGACGAAGCGGCGCGTCGTGGGCAGGTACGGCGAGGGCGTCATCGGGACGGTCGGCTCGGCGGCGTGCAGCGGGTTCACGAGCAGGAAGTCGGCGCCCTCGCGGCCCGCGAGCCAGCCGAGCTCGGCGAGGTCCGCGAAGTCCCCCACGCCCCACGAGGCCCGCGAGCGCACCGAGTACAGCTGCGCCATGAAGCCCCAGCACGAACCGTCGGGCCGCAGGAACTCGGGCAGCTCGAGCCGCTGGGGCACGACGACGACGGTCGCGCGGGCCCGCGCCGAGGGCCCCTCGGCCTCGAGCTCGTGCCAGCCGAGCGGGAGGTCGTCGGGCAGGCGGAACATCGCGCGCCCCACGAGCCGGCCGTCGACCTCGCGCGGCTCCTCGTTGTGCTCGACCTGCTCGGGCTTGCGTGAGCCGCCGCCAGCCTCGGGGTCGAGGTGCAGGACGAGCCGGACGGGGTCGCCGTGCGTGACGTGCACAGGGACGTCACGGCCGTGGCCCTGCCGCAGGACGACCGTGGGGGGCAGGACCCGACGCCACGGGTCGAGCTCGCGGTGGGCGAGCGCGACCTCGACCTTCTCAGGGCTCGAGGCGTCGATCCCGAACGCCGCGAGCGCCGCGACGACGGTCGCCTCGCTCGTCGCCCGGGTCCCCTGGCTCACCCCTGACCGCGAGGGGACGATGCCGTAGGCGTGCGCGAGCGCGTCGAGACGTTCGCTCGGGACCGGGTGCTCGCTCGCCACGTTCCGATCCTGCCAGAGGCACGGCGGGCGGGAACGGGACGCGCGGGGGACCTCGGGAGGTGACGGGGCACCGTCGTCGGCGGACGACGTCATGACCTCACGCACGGGGAGACCTGGCCGGGCGCCGTCGTCGGCGGACCTTCGAACGACGCGCCCGAGGCGAGGCGCACGGCTACTGTGCAGCCATGTCCTGGAGCGAACGACTCCCCGAAGGCCTCGCGTGGCTCGACGTGCCGCTACGGATCGTCCTCGTGCTCGTGGTCGGCTCGCTCGTGCTGTGGCTCGTGCGCAAGACGATCACCCGCACGGTGCACCGCATCGAGCTCGGTCGCACCCGCTTGCGCCAGCGGGCGAAGCGCATGATCGCGAAGGGCGGCAAGTACTCCCCGCCCGAGACCGACCCCCTCGTCGCGGCCCGCCGGACGCTGCGCGCGAACACGCTCGCCTCGGTGCTGCGCTCGGCCGCGACGCTCGTGATCGTGCTCGTGGTCCTCACGGTGGTGCTGACGATCCTCGAGATCGACCTCGCCCCGCTCATCGCCTCGGCCGGTGTGGTCGGCGTCGCGCTCGGCTTCGGGGCCCAGTCGCTCGTCAAGGACTACTTCTCGGGGATCGCGATCCTCGTCGAGGATCAGTACGGGATCGGTGACGTGATCGAGGTCGGCGACGTCTCGGGGACCGTCGAGGAGGTTGGGCTGCGCGTGACGCAGGTGCGCGACTTCGACGGGACGCTGTGGTACCTGCGCAACGGCGAGCTGCTGCGCGTCGGCAACCGCACGCAGGGATGGTCGCGCGCGATCGTCGAGGTGCGCGTCAAGCCCGAGGAGAACATCGCCCGGGTCCAGGACGCGCTGCGGCTCGCTGCGGCACGGGTCGGCGAGGACCCCGAGCTCGCGGGTGTGATCCTCGGCCCTGCGACCGTCACGGGGATCGAGGAGCTCACGGCGACCTCGGCGATGCTGCGCATCCTCGTGAAGACGGCGCCCGCACACCAGTGGGAGGTGGCACGCGCCCTGCGCGAGGCCGTCCGCGAGGTGTTCGCGGAGGAGGGCATCGCGATGGTCGCGTGAGGGCGCGGGCGAGAGGTCGCGCTCGTGGAGGTGCCCGCCGCACGCCGCACGCCGCACGCCGACGAGGACCCCCGGCGTACTGATCGTCCCGGTTTGTCAGACCCCTGATCTAGTCTGTACGCATGTTCGAACAGCGCGAGGTCGACCCTCATGGGACGAGCGACGCGGCGACGGGCCACTCGACATCGGCCTCCCGCCGCTCGCAGGCCTCCCCTGCCTCGGACCGCGCTGACAGAGCCGCGCTCGAGACGCACGCCCGGCGCCTTGTCGAGCAAGCACCCCCTCCCCCCACGACGGCGGAGATCGTGCGGCGACCCTTGCCGAGCGACGCGGCCGACCCGCACGCGATCCGCACGGACGACGACGGCGCCCCGTGGGCGGCACATCTGCAGCAGGAACCAGGGCTGGGGCTGCTCGCAGAGCTGCTCGAGACCGAGGCCTCCTCGCTCGGCGACCTCGACCTCGCGGCGACTCTCGTCGCGTGGGAACGGGTGAGCGCATGGGTCGCGGCGCGGCACGCCGAGGCCCTCGGGGCGCTCACCGCCCGGGCGGGTCGGTTCGGCGGCCTCGACGAGGTCGCTGCGATCCTCGCGACCGAGGCCGGACTCACGCAGCGCGCGGCGCGCGACAAGCTCGTGTGGGCGAACACGCTCGGGAACTTCCCCGCTGTTGCCGACGCCCTCGAGCGCGGCCGGGTCGACGTCCCGAAGGCCCGTGCGATCTGCGAGGAGGCGCTGTCGGCCCCCGAGCAGGTCGCCGCTGACGTCGCGGCTCTCGGCCTTGCTCTCGCCCCCGACAAGACCCCGCCCCAGCTGCGCCGTGCCCTGCGGGCCGCGGTGATCGGTCTCGACCCCGACGCCGCGAAGCTGCGCACCGAGAAGGCCCGCGCGGAACGACGGGTCGAGTTCCATGCGCTTCCCGACGCGATGGCGCTCATCTCCGCCTACCTGCCCGCAACGGACGCCGTCGCCGTCAAGACTGCGCTCGACGCGCTCGCGCGCACCACGGGAAGCGAGGACCCGCGGACCTTCGACCAGCGTCGCGCCGACTACCTCGGCGCGATCTTCCACGCGATCTGTGACGCGGGAGAGGCGCCGCTCGACGCGAGGTCGCTCACGGGCGACCCGAATGCGGCCCCGACGGCACCCGACGGCGCCGCCAGGACCTCGCGCCCTCCGCGCGCTTCGTCAGCACCCGGCGCGTCGCACGTGACGTCGGAGTCAGGCGCGCCGCACGGGACGCCGGAGTCAGGCGCACCACGCGAGTCGGTGGGGCCTCGAGCGACGCGCGACGCGAGCCACCCTGATGCGTCCCGCGACCCGTCGGCGATGCCCTCCGCCGCACCCGATGCCGAGACCCGCACGGTGCCGTCCGTGCTCTGGCGACGTCTCGCGACCAACCAACGCCAGCGTCCGCACCTGCACGTGACGGTCGCCGCGTCGACCCTCCTCGGCCTTGACGACGCACCGGGCGAGCTGACCGGGTACGGGCCGGTCCCGGCCG
>JAJUHG010000188.1 GCA_029267995.1 Micrococcales bacterium | reverse complement strand
GTACCTCGGGCTCACCCCGGGCGTGACGCCTGCCCCGGGTGCATTCGCGAAGGTGGGTCCGCGAGACGCAAGCACGCCCGTCGCGGTCCAGTTCACCCCGCCCGCGGACGTGCGCCCCGGCGTGCTCGGGACGCTCCTCGACGAGGTCGCCGACCCGCACGACGTGACCGCGACCCTCGTGGACCTCGCGGTGCGCGGGTACCTGCGCATCGAGGAGGTGCCGCGCAAGAACCCGGCAAAGCCCGCGAAGAACTGGCGCCTCGTGCGCCTCAGGGACCTCGACCCGACGCTTGCCCCGTTCGAGCAGACCCTGCTGCGAGGGATCTTCACGGGGCGCGACGAGGTCACGCTGAGCCAGCTCAAGACGACCTTCGCCTCGACCATGGTGCAGGTGCAGGGCGACCTGTACACCGAGGTCACGGGGCGTGGCTGGTTCCGCACGGACCCCAAGGCGGTGCGCGCCCGGTGGACCGGCGTGGGCTCGCTGCTCGCGGTCGTGGGGTTCGGGGCCTCGATGTTCGCGTCCGCGGCAGACGGTTTCCGCGGCTCGGTGCTTATCCCCCTCGCGGTGCTCGTCGTGGGCATCACGGTGCTCGTGTGCGCGAAGCATGCCCCCGCGCGCACCGCGGAGGGCACCGCGGTGCTTGCCCAGGCACTCGGCTTCAAGCAGTACCTCGCGACGGCCGAGGCGAACCAGCTGCGCTTCGAGGAGGGCGAGGACATCTTCTCGCGCTACCTGCCGTACGCGATCGCCTTCGGGGAGGCCACGCGTTGGGCGAAGGTCTTCGAGGACCTCGCGGCGCAGGGAGTGACCGTGCCTGAGCCCTCGTGGTACCTGGGCGCCGGCGCGCTGCACGGGGCGGTGTGGTCCGCGGGCGGAGGCTTCTCGAACGCGATCTCGTCGTTCTCCTTGACCGCGACGACGTCGATCTCGGCACCCACGCCAGGGTCGAGCGGCGGCTCGGGCTTCTCGAGCGGGGGCGGCTTCTCCGGCGGCGGGGGTGGAGGAGGCGGCGGGGGCGGCTGGTGACCCGGCACCGCTGGGTCTGGCCGATCGTCCTGATCGGCATGGGGACAGCCGTGCTCCTGGGCTGGCTCGGCTCGCGCGAGCAGGTCCCCGGTCGCGAGCTCGCACGTTACGACGTCATGGTCGACCTCGCCGAGGACGGTGCGGCGCAGGTCACGATCGACATGGACTACGCGTTCGGCGAGCAACCCGGGCACGGGCCGTTCATCACGCTCCCGCTGCGTCAGCCCTACGACGACGCGCGCGACCGCGTCTACCGGGTGAGCGAGATCACGACGAGCTCACCGTCCGGGGCACCGGCCCGCCACTACCTCGACGAGACACCGTGGCAGGTCGCGGTACGCGTCGGCGACGAGAACCGCGGTGACATCAGCGGCACCCACCGGTACACGATCAGCTACCGGCTCGACGGGATACTCAACCCCGCGGCGGGGGACGGCACGTACGACGAGTGGTACTGGAACGTGCTGGGCGACGGGTGGGAGGTGCCGGTCCGGGACGTGACCGTGACGGTTCGCGGACCGGCCGACGTCCTGGCCGCAGCGTGCTACGCAGGGCGCACCGGCGCGACGTCGTCGTGCGGCTCGGCGCGCACCGCCCACGACGAGGCGAGGTTCACCCACCCCGGGGTGAGCCCGGGTGAGCAGCTCTCGGTGGTCGTGGGGTGGCCGGCCGGGACCTTCCCTGACGCTCGGGTGCGCCTCGGCCCGCGCGAGCGCCCGCCGCTCGAGGAGCTGGGCTTCCGGCTCGATCCCCGGTCTCCTGCGGGCCTCGCCGCAGGGCTCGTCCTGGTGCTCGGCGTCGCAGGTGCGATCGGCCTCGCTCGCTCGCAGGGGCGCGACGAGCGGTACGCGGGGCTCACCCCGGGACTTCGACCTGCGGACGGCGAGGGGACGGTCGTGCGGAGCCGGTCGCGTCCTGCCGTGGCAGTCCGCTTCGAACCGCCCGAGGGTCTGACACCCGGGCTCGTGGGGACCCTCGTGGACGGCAAGGCCGACCCGCACGACGTGACCGCGACGATCGTCGACCTCGCGGTGCGCGGCCACCTGCGCATCGAGCAGATCCCGCCCGAGCACCGCACGCCGTGGGAGCTCGACGGCAAGCTCGCCTGGCGGCTCGTGAAGATCGAGGACCCGCCCGGCGGGCTCCTGGCGTACGAGGAGCTGCTGCTGCGCAGCCTCTTCCCGGCGGGGCAGACCACGGTGCGGCTCACGGCGGCACGCGGTTCGCTCGGGGAGGCGATCACCTCGGTGCAGGGCCTGCTCTACCGCGAGCTCACCGATCGCGGGTGGTACCGCCGCTCGCCCGAGCAAGAGCGCCAGGTGTGGTCGGGGGCGGGCTTCGTCGTGGCTCTGGCCGCCGTCGTCGTCGGGGTCCTGGTGGGCGCCATGGTCTCTGCGCGCGGGGTGATCCTGCCGTGGGTCGCGCTGCTGCTCGTCGGTCTCGTCGTGGCGCGCGCCGGCCGGCTCGCACCCGCACGAACCGCGGACGGTTCGGCGGTGCTCGCCCAGACGCTAGGTTTCCGAGAGTTCATCGCGACCGCCGAAGCGAGGCAGCTGCGCTTCGAGGAGGCGCGGGACCTCTTCTCGGCCTACCTGCCGTACGCGATCGCCTTCGGTGAGGCCGAACGCTGGGCGGAGCTGTTCTCCCGGCTGCCCGACGGGTCGACGTCGTCGACCGATCTGACGTGGATCTCGGGGGCCTCGGTCGCGGGGCTCGGCTCGGCGGGCTTCGCAGCGTCTCTTGCGAGCTTCACGACGGCGACCTCGACCACGGTGAGCGTCGCGACGAGCGGGTCCTCGGGCGGCTCGGGGTTCTCCGGCGGTGGCGGCGGTTCGGCAGGCGGTGGCGGAGGAGGGGGCGGCGGGGGAGGCTGGTGAGCATGCTCGTGTGCTGCGGCCTGACGACGCTCGACATGACCCAGGTGGTCGAACGCCTGCCCGCTCCGGACGAGAAGGTCACCGCGCTCAGCCTCGACGTCGACCTCGGCGGACCTGCCGCGAACGCCGCTGCGACCGCTGTCGCGCTCGGGGTCCCGACCACGCTCGTCACGGCGATCGGTGCAGGCCCGCTCGGGCAGGTGGTCCGGGCCCGGCTCGACGCCGCGGGGGTGCGTGTGGTCGACCTGCTCGAGGGCACCGACGTCGACCCGCCCACCTCGACCGTGCTCGTGACCGAGGAGACCGGCGAGCGCGCCGTCGTGTCCGTGAACGACACCCGCCCGCGCGTGCTCGCCCGCGTCCCGGACGGCGTCCTCGCGGGGGCGCGCACGCTCCTGCTCGACGGGTGGCTCGCCGACGTCGCCCTCCCGCTCGCCCGCACGGCCCGCGCCGCGGGGCTCGGTGTCGCGCTCGACGGCGGGTCGTTCAAGCCCGACACCCCTGAGCTGCTCGCCGAGTGCGACGTCGCGATCGTCTCCGCGGACTTCCACCTCCCGCACTCGGGGGTCTTCGACCCGCCGACGACGGCGCCTCCCGGTTCCCTCGAGGACCTCGCCGCGATCTCGGCGCACGGACCGGGCTTCGTCGCGCGCAGCGCGGGGGCGGGCCCGATCGCGGCCCTCGTCGAGGGCGCCGTCGTCGAGGTGCGCGTGCCGCGTGCGAGCCGCGTCGTCGACACCCTGGGTGCGGGCGACGTCCTGCACGGGGCGTTCGCCGCGGCGTGGAGCGCGTGGCCCGCGCGCGAGCTCGAGGCATTGCGCCTCGCCGCACGGGTCGCGACGGCCTCGGTCGAGCACCCCGGGGCGCGCGGCTGGGCCCGCGACGAGGCACTCCGGGCCGGCTTCGCGGGGGAAATAGCTGGGGGACCGTCGGTGTTGTGACGTACGATCAAGCATGCCGGACGGGCCTTACGGGGCCTGACCGGACCACAACTGAACAGGGGGGTGATCGGTTTCGACGGTGGTCGTCGAGCCAGGAGAAGCGGGCCGAGGACGCACGGTTATCTCGTTAACGACCCGTGCAAACCCATAGGTGCCAACTCCAAGAGCACCGACTTCGCCCTCGCCGCCTGAGCGAGCCTCGAAGTCCGTCAGCCTGAGTACGCTCTCGACTCAGTAACTGGCGTCAGCTAGAGAGCCACTGCTGGCAGTCCTCGTCGTCGGGGCTGCCGGGACTTCTAGACGACTGGGCCTGTTCACGTCTCGCCTGGGTGAACGTGAGGGCCGAGAAATGCGCATCCAGGCTGCGCCCGGAGAAGCCCTGGTTTTTCGCCACCGGACGCGGGTTCGATTCCCGCCACCTCCACCACACGCCGGAAGGCCGTCGCCCCTCGCGGGCGGCGGCCTTCCCGCGTGCGTGCGTCGGGTGCTCCAGGTGGAGCGCGACGGGGTGCTTGGGCTCATAGAGAAGGATGCGGCCCGCGGCCGGGACGAGCAGCTCGATCCCCGTCCCGAAGCCCATGTCCCGCGGCGCGCCGCCGAACTGCGCCCCGCGGCCGCTGAGCTCAGCCACCGTCGCGGCGAGGTCCTCGCACATGAGCGAGATCCAGTGCTGGCCCTCGTCACCCCACTTCTCGCCGCCAGGACCGATCGTGGGGTGCACACCCGTCTCGCTTGGCCCCATCCGGAAGATCAGCCATTCCTCGGGCTCGTCGGTCTTGCCCTCGGTG
>JAJUHG010000187.1 GCA_029267995.1 Micrococcales bacterium | reverse complement strand
TCCGCGGCGCGCACCGCGGCACGCAGCCGACCCGGCACGCGCAACAGGTCGAGGGTCGGGCGACGTGGGACCGGGACGCGCGGGACGAAGGTCATCTCGAGGCCCGCGCGCGGGACGAGCTCAGCCTCGAGGCCCTCGCGCGTGCCCAGGACGTGCAACGACGTCGCGGCGTCGCGCCGGCGCAGCTCCGCGGCGAGGGCGAGCAGCGGGTTGACATGCCCCGCCGTGCCTCCTCCCGCGAGCAGGACGCTAACCACGCGTGCGCCCGGGGGCCGGGTCCGCGGCGCCCGGGCGGCCGAGCACCGCGAGCGAGCGACGCAGGACACCCGGGCGCGCTGCGAGCGCCTCGGCGGCACCGGGCTCGGAGCGCGCGAACGCGATCACGACACCCATCGCCGCCATCGTCACGATCAGCGCGCTCCCGCCCGCCGAGACGAGCGGGAGGGGGATGCCCACGACGGGGGCCAACCCGATCACGACCGCGATGTTGACGAGCGCCTGACCGATCACCCACGAGCCGATCGCAGCCGTCGAGACCTTGACGAACGGGTCGGGATGGCGCGCGACGAGGCGCAGGAATGCCGCCGCGAGCAGGCCGAAGAGGGTCAGCACGAGGAGCGTGCCGACGAGGCCGAGCTCCTCGCCGATGATCGCGAAGATGTAGTCGTTGTGCGCGGCCGGCAGGTAGTGCCACTTCTCGCGGCTCGCGCCGAGCCCCATGCCGAACACTCCCCCGCTGCCGAGCGCCCATGTCCCGTGCTTGGGCTGGTAGCACGCGACCTGGAGGTCGCAGTCGGTCGACAGCCAGCTCATGATGCGCTCGACGCGCTTGTTCCCCGCGAGCACGAGGAGGGTCACGGTCGCTGCCGCGGCGACGCCCGCGACGCCGAACACGCGCATGGGAACCCCGCCGACGAACATCGCCCCGGCCACGAGCGCGAGCATGATGAGCGCCGTGCCGAGGTCGTGACCGAGCAGGACCACCCCGACGGCCAGGCCCGCGACCGGGATCGCGGGGATGACCGCGTGGCGCCACTCGCGCAGCAGGGGACGCTTGCGCGCGAGGACCGCCCCGAGCCACAGCGCAAGACCGAGCTTGACGACCTCGGAAGGCTGGAACGCGGTCCCCCCGAGGTAGACCCAGTTGCGGTTGCCGCCCTCGGCGCGCCCGAGCGGGGTGAACACGAGCATCTGCAGCGCGATCGCGAACAGCAGCGCGGGCCACGCGAGGCGGCGCAGGACGGGGACGCTCAACCGGCTCGCGACGAACATCACGACCAGGCCGATGAGCGCGTACTGCGCCTGGCGCAGGAAGACCCCGTACGGCGAGCCGCTCTCGGCGATCGAGCTGATCGCCGAGCTCGACAGCACCATGACGAGGCCGAGCGCGACGAGCAGACCCGTCGCACCCGTCGTGAGGTAGTACGTCGTGACCGCGCTGTTCCAGTGGCCCAGCACGCTGCCCGAGCTGCGGACCTCCTCGCGCGGGACCGTCGCGGTCACTCTCGCCCGCCTCCCGGCCTCGCCCCCGGCAGGGCGAGCACGGCGCGCGCGAACTCCTCGCCGCGGTGCGCGTACGAGCGGAACTGGTCCATCGACGCCCCGGCCGGCGCGAGCAGCACGGTGTCGCCGGGCGCGGCGAGGCGCCGGGCAGCGTCGACGGCTCGGGTCATCACGGTGTCAGTGTCACCGGGATCGACCCTCGTCGTGGGGACGTCGGCCGCGTGTCGCCCGAGTGCCCCGAGCAACCCCGACGCGTCGGTGCCGATCACGACGACGCCCCGCAGGCGGTCCTTGCGGCTCGCGACGAGCTCGTCGAAGTCCGCCCCCTTCGCAAGGCCTCCTGCGACCCACACGACCGTCCCGGGCGCGAACGCGTCGAGCGAGGCTGCCGCGGCATGCGCGTTCGTGGCCTTCGAGTCGTCGACGTAGACGACGTCCTCGACTCGGGCGACGACCTCGATGCGGTGCGCCCCCGGCGCGTACTCACGCAGCCCGTCCCGCACCGCGCGCGCCGCCACGCCGTGCGCTCGCGCGAGGGCAGCGGCCGTGAGCGCGTCGGTCACGACGTGCGGAGCAAGGCGTCCGTCGGGGCCCGCGAGGTGCGCGAGGTCGTCGAGCGCGCCGAGCTCGGCCGCGGTGTCGTGCCGGGAGAAGGAGTCGAGCGGGGCGTGGAAGGACCGGTCGACGAGGAGGCCGTCGATGATCCCGAGCTCGCCCGGGCCGGGAGCGCCGAGCGTCACGCCGACGGCCCGCGCACCCTCGGCGACGTCAGCGTCCTCGACGAGGCGGCGCGTGCACTCGTCGGCCACCGCGTAGACGCACGCAACCTCGACCCCCGCGTAGACGCGGCCCTTCGCGCGTGCGTACTCCTCGAGCGAGCCGTGCCAGTCGAGGTGGTCGGGGGCGACGTTGAGCACCGCGGCGGCCCGCGCGGCCATCGAGCTCGTGAAGTGCAGCTGGAAGCTCGACAGCTCGACCGCGAGCACGTCGAGCGAGACGTCCTGGACGACCTCGGTCACGGGCGTCCCGACGTTGCCGGCCGCGAGCGTGCGCATCCCCGCGGCACGCAGGATCGCCTCGAGCATCCCGACCGTCGTCGTCTTGCCGTTCGTCCCCGTGACCGCGAGCCACGGCGCGTAGGTCCCGTCGGCGCGCCGTACTCGGGTGCGCCACGCGAGCTCGACCTCGCTCCACACGGGCACCCCCGCGCGCCCGGCCGCCGCGAGCAGCGGGTGATGGGGGGCCCAGCCGGGCGAGGCGACGACGAGGTCCGCGCGTGCGAGAAGCTCGGCGACATCGGTACCTGCGAGCCGGACGTCGGCCTCGGGGGCGCCGTCGTCGACCGTCGTGACCTCGGCACCGCGGGCCGCGAGCAGTGCCGCAGCGGCCCGGCCCGAGACCCCGAGGCCCGCGACGAGGACCCGCCGGCCCGTGAGCTCCTCGTGGACCACTAGCCGGCCACCCACTCGGCGTAGAACACCCCCACCCCGAGCGCGACGAACAGCCCGGCGATGATCCAGAAGCGGATGACGATCGTCACCTCGCCCCACCCCGAGAGCTCGAAGTGGTGGTGCAGGGGGGCCATCTTGAACACGCGTCTGCCCGTCATCTTGAAGAAGCCGATCTGGATGACGTCGGAGAGCACGATGAGCACGAAGAGCCCCCCGATGATCGCCCCGAGGATCTCGGTGCGCGAGAGGATCGAGAGTGCCGCGAAGGCTCCGCCGAGCGCGAGCGAGCCCGTGTCGCCCATGAAGATCTTCGCGGGCGAGGCGTTCCACCACAGGAACCCGAAGCACGCGCCCGTGATCGCCGCGGCGACGACCGCGAGGTCGAGCGGGTCGCGCGTCTCGTAGCAGCGCGGGCCGACCGAGCTGAGCAGCTGGCACGACTGGTTCGACTGCCACACCCCGACGAGGACGTACGCGCCGAACACGAGGATCGAGGCACCCGTCGCGAGCCCGTCGAGGCCGTCGGTGAGGTTGACCGCGTTGGACCACGCGGCGATGAGGAAGTTCGCCCACAGGACGAACAGCACGAGCCCGATCGTCGTCCCCCACAGCGCGAGATCGATGCCCGTGTCACGGATGAACGAGACGCGCATCGAGGCCGGGGTGCGGAACTGGGCGTTCGGGAAGCTCAGCGCGCCCACCGCGAACAGCACCCCGACCAGGCCCTGCCCGATGAACTTCGCCTTGGGGGTCAGTCCGAGCGAGCGTTGCCGCGTGATCTTGATGTAGTCGTCGAGGAAGCCCACGAAGCCGAGCCCGACCATGAGGAACATCACGAGCAGCGCCGAGGCGCTCGGCAGCTGCTGGGTCGCGACGAGCGCGGCGACCCAGCCGACGAGCGAGGCACCGATGATGACGACCCCGCCCATCGTGGGCGTGCCACGCTTGGTCAGGTGCGCGGTCGGGCCGTCCTGCCGGATGAACTGCCCGTACTGCTTGCGCACGAGGAACCGGATGAACAGCGTCGTGCCGAACAGCGCGACGAGCAGGGCGACCGCGCCCGAGATGAGGACGGCCCTCATGCGCGAGCCCCCGTGAGGTGGTCCGCGAGACGCCACAGCCCCGCCCCGTGCGAGGACTTCACGAGGACGACGTCGCCCGGGCGCAGCGCCGCGTCGAGCAGTTCACGCGCCTGGGCGACCGTGTCGACCGCGAGGACCTCCTCGCCCCACGAGCCCTCGTGCGCCGCAGCGTCGAAGATCGGCCGCGCTCCCTCGCCCACGACGACGGTCAGGTCGACGTTGAGCCGCACGACGAGCCGACCGATCGCGTCGTGCGCCGAGCGGTGCTCGTCACCGAGCTCGAGCATCTCCCCGAGCACCGCGACCGTGCGCCGTTCGCGGCCCGCAAGGACCGCGAGCGCCTGGAGAGCGGCGCGCATCGAGTCAGGGTTGGCGTTGTAGGAGTCGTCGACCACGGTGACCCCGTCGGGCCGGTCGACGACGTGCATGCGGTGCGGGCTCGTCGCGCGGGCCTGCGAGACGCGCCGGGCGACGTGCTCGAGCCGGACCCCGAGCTCGAGCGCGACGGCTGCTGCGGCGAGCGCGTTCGTCACGTGGTGGGCACCGACGAGCGTGAGGTGCACGGGCGCCTCGCCCTCGGGGGTCGTGAGCGTGAAGCGGGCGCGCCCCTGCTCGAGGTGCAGGTCTGCCGCACGGACGGGTGCCGAGCGCGCCTCGCCAAAGGTCACGACTCGTTCGGCGAGCGCGCTCATCGCCGCGACGCGGTCGTCGTCGGCGTTGAGGACG
>JAJUHG010000186.1 GCA_029267995.1 Micrococcales bacterium | reverse complement strand
CCCGGTGTCCATGCACCCCTCGACCGGCTCGAAGTCTGCGCTGCAGCCGACCAGCACCGTCCGCCCGAGCGGGACGTCGACCGATCGCGTCAGCCCGAGTGTCGTGACCTCGAGCTCGATCGAGTCGAGGCCGACGGTGGACCCTCCGTCGTGATGCGTGCACCCGAGCCCGAGCGCGAACTCGACGCTGAAGCTCCCGCCGGGCCCGACCGTGATCGCGTCGCGCGCTTCGCCCGGGACATAGGTCTGCGTGACGAGCTCGTGGAGGCTCCCCGCGAAGTAGTAGTACGCAGAGCCGGGGTTCTCGCCAAGACGGACGGTGATCGGGGCGATCCCCCGGTTCGTGTAGGTCCGGATCCCATCGTAGGTACCGTCACTCGGGTCCGTGACGCGAGACGCGGTCGGCTCGTCGGTCCACTCGCTCTCCTCGTCCACGGATTCCTCGTCCGCCGCCTCCATCCCCGCGTCGTCGAGGCGCGGGAGGAGCCCGACGGCGAGCCACGCTCCTGCGACCACGAGCACGATGCTCGCGAGCCCCCACCGCAGCAGTCGCGACACGATCAGTCCTCCTCGGGCTCTTCGCGCAGCAGCGTCGCGAGATACCGGACGACTTCGCTCCCCGCGCGTCTGGGGTCCGAGTCGACGATCGCCTCGACGAGCGCGGTGTGGTCGTGGTCGTCGTGCCCCGCGCCCGCGAGGTTCGTGCGGATGTTCTCGATGATCGCCTCAAGGAGGTTCTCGTAGATCGACTCGAGCACGGGGTTGCGCGAGACGCGCGCGATCTCGCGGTGCAGCTCGAGGTCCGTGGTCACCATCGCGTCGACGTCGTCGGCCTCCCACGCTGCGGTGCGCTCGCGCAGAAGAGTGAGCAGCCGCTCGTCGTCGGCGGGGGTGTGACGCTGCGCGGCGAGCCGTGCGGCCTCGACCTCGAGGGCCCGGCGCACCTGGAGCACGTCACGCCGGCTCGCGCCCGCGATGTGCCGCCCGATCGAGACCGCGAGCTCGTCGTCGGCGAGCACGTACGTGCCCGAGCCTTGCCGGCGAGCGAGCAGCCCCGAGTGCACGAGTGCCTGGACCGCCTCGCGCACCGTGTTGCGCCCCACGCCGAGCATCTCGGTGAGCGCCGGTTCGGGCGGGATGCGCGTGCCCACGGGCCACTGCCCGCTCGTGATCCGCTCGCGCAGGTCGGCGACGGCGCCCTCGATGAGGCCCGTCCTCGCTCTCGGCGTGGTCATCCCAGGTCTGCTCCTTCGCACCGCTCCGGGAGAGTCAACACCGTCCAGGTCAGGAGTGCCAGCCGCTCGGGGCGCACCCACGAGACGTGTGGCCGCAGGGCGCGACGCGCTCGGTACCCTGTGCGAGTGACTCCTGCTGAGCTGTCTGCCGCGCTGCGTGCCGCCCTCGAAGCCGCCGTCGGCGCCGGTGCCGTGTCCCTCGACCCTGCCGAGCTGCCCGAGACGGTCCACGTCGAGCGACCCCGCCAGCGCGAGCACGGCGACTGGGCGACCAACGTCGCCCTCCAGCTCGCGAAGAAGGCCGGTGTGCCTCCGCGCGCGGTCGCCGAGGCGATCGTCGCCCAGCTCGAGGGCACACCGGGGATCGCGCGCGTCGACATCGCCGGCCCGGGCTTCCTCAACATCACGCTCGAGGCGGCGGCCGCGGGTGAGCTTGCCCGCATGATCGTCGAGCAGGGCGAGCGCTACGGGAGGTCCGAGGCGCTCGCGGGGGAGAAGGTCAACCTCGAGTTCGTCTCGGCGAACCCCACGGGGCCCCTGCACATCGGCGGGGTGCGCTGGGCCGCCGTCGGCGACTCGCTCGCGCGGCTGCTCACCGCGTGCGGCGCGGACGTCACGCGCGAGTACTACTTCAACGACCACGGCGCGCAGATCGACCGCTTCGCACGGTCCCTCCTCGCCCGCGCGCACGGCCGCGAGGTGCCAGAGGACGGCTACGGCGGGCAGTACGTCGAGGACATCGCGGCCCAGGTGATCGCGGACGCGATCGCGGCGGGGGAGCCCGACCCGCGCACGTTGCCAGACGACGAGGCCCAGGAGGTCTTCCGCTCGCGCGGCGTGGAGCTGATGTTCGCGGAGATCAAGCAGAAGCTCCACCAGTTCCGCGTCGACTTCGACGTGTTCTTCCACGAGGACTCGGTGCACGAGTCGGGGGCTGTCGAGCGCGCGGTCGCGCGGCTGCGCGAAGCGGGTCACATCTTCGAACAGGACGGCGCGGTGTGGCTGCGCAGCACGGACCTGGGTGACGACAAGGACCGCGTCATCATCAAGTCCGACGGGAACGCCGCCTACTTCGCGGGTGACCTCGCCTACTACCTCGACAAGCGCGAGCGCGGCTTCGACCGGGCGATCATCATGCTCGGCGCGGACCACCACGGGTACATCGGCCGCATGATGGCAATGTGCGCGGCCTTCGGCGACGAGCCGGGCAAGAACCTCGAGATCCTCATCGGGCAGATGGTCAACCTCGTCAAGGACGGCGAGCCGGTGCGCATGAGCAAGCGCGCGGGCACGATCGTCACGATGGACGACCTCGTGGACGCGGTCGGCGTGGACGCCGCGCGCTACGCGCTCGCCCGATCCTCGGTCGACCAGTCGATCGACCTCGACCTCGACCTGCTGACCCGGGCGAGCAACGACAACCCCGTGTTCTACGTCCAGTACGCCCATGCGCGCGCCGCGGGTGTCTCGCGCAACGCCAGCGAGCTCGGGGTGCGCCGCGAGGACGGCTTCGACCCGAGCCTGCTCGACCACGAGACCGAGGCCGTGCTGCTCGGCCACCTCGGCGAGCTCGGGCGCGTCGTGCTGCAGGCCGCGACGCTGCGCGAGCCGCACCGTGTCGCGCGCTACCTCGAGGAGCTCGCGGGCGCGTTCCACAAGTGGTACGACCAGCGCCGGGTCACGCCGTTCGGGGACGAGGAGGTCTCCGACACCCACCGCACGCGCCTGTGGCTCAACGACGCGACGCGCCAGGTGCTCGCGAACGGCCTCGCCCTGCTCGGGGTGAGCGCGCCGGAGCGCATGTGAACCTCGGGACGCCATGGCCCGCGGGGGCCGTGCGGCACGACGACGGCGAGGTCTCCTTCGCCGGGGTGCGCGTGGGCGCGCTCGCGGCGCAGCACGGTACGCCCGCTTACGTGCTCGACGAGGCGGACCTGCGCGCACGGGCCCGTCGCTACCGCGAGGCGTTCGAGGAGGCCTTCGCCGAGATCGGCACGAGCGTCGAGGTGTTCTACGCGGGCAAGGCATTCCTCTCGGTCGCCGTCGCGCGGTGGGTGCACGAGGAGGGGCTACGGGTCGACACCGCGACCGCGGGCGAGCTCGCGGTCGCGCTGCGCGCGGGCGTGCCCGGTGCGGCGATCGGGCTGCACGGCAACAACAAGTCCGACGCCGAGATCCGCACGGCCCTCGAGGCGGGGGTCGGGCGGATCATCGTCGACTCGCTCGTCGAGGTCGACCGCGTCGCGGCCCTCGCGGCCGAGGCGGGGGTCGTGGCCCCCGTCATGGTGCGGGTCACGACCGGGGTCCACGCGGGCGGGCACGAGCACATCTCGACCGCGCACGAGGACCAGAAGTTCGGGCTATCCCTCGCTGGCGAGGACTCGCCCGCGCTGCGCGCCCTGCGCGCCGTCGTCGCGCGCCCCGAGCTGCGCCTTGTCGGGATCCACTCGCACATCGGGTCCCAGATCCTCGACCCGCACGCCTACGAGCTCGCGGCCGAACGGGTCCTTGCGCTGCGCGCCCGGCTGCACGCCGAGGCGGGCGTGCTCGTCGAGGAGGTCGACCTCGGGGGCGGCTTCGGTGTCGCGTACCTGCCCGGCGAGGCCGAGCTCGACGCGACCGAGGTCGCGCGTGCGCAGGCCCGGACGGTCGCGGCGGTGTGCGAGCGGCTTGCCACGCCGGTGCCGCGAGTGTCGATCGAGCCCGGGCGCGCCGTCGTCGGCCCGACGACGGCGACCCTCTACACGGTCGGCACGGTCAAGCCCGTCGAGCTCGAGGACGGGCGCGTACGCACCTACGTCTCGGTCGACGGGGGGATGAGCGACAATCTGCGCCCCGCGCTGTACGGGGCGGCGTACCACGCGGAGATCGTCTCGCGGCGCTCGACCGCCGAGCCCGTGCTCGCGCGCGTGGTGGGCAAGCACTGTGAGAGCGGAGACATCGTGGTCCACGAGTGCGAGCTCCCCGGTGACGTGCGTGCGGGGGACCTGCTCGCGGTCGCCGTGACGGGCGCCTACGGGCGCTCGATGGCCTCGAACTACAACCTCGTCCCGCGCCCGCCGGTCGTCGCGGTGCGCGAGGGGACCTCGCGCGTGCTCGTGCGCCGCGAGACCCTCGAGGACCTGCTCGCCCTCGACGAAGGCTGAGAGGTCGGTCACAAAGTCCTGGGACGATTGTCCCTCGCGCCCCCGGCCGCTTAGGGTTACCGCGGCCGACTTAGGTTCGGCTTACCTCAGATCAGCACCCCTGATCAATGACAGCGCCTCCCCTCGTGGGGGGGCGCTGTTCGCGTCTCAGGGGTTACCTGACACGACGTCAGAAAGGTCGCCTCATGGCATCGACCCCGCGCGCGAGACGGCACCTCGGTGCCCTCGTGACCGCAGCACTTGCCCTCGGCGGCGCCGTCGCCGCGACACCCGCCGCTGCCGAGGCCCCCGACGGTCTCTTGCGCTAGGGGTTCCGACAGGCCTTCCGCAGCTACGTCGGTGGTGCGCCCCACGACGACCCGATCGCCGTCCAGGCGCCCGGGACCTTCGACGGCGCCGGTGACGACCTCACGCGGCCCTACGCCTT
>JAJUHG010000185.1 GCA_029267995.1 Micrococcales bacterium | reverse complement strand
CAGGCCCCCGCACTCGCCTGCTCGGCGCTGCCCTCGTCGCGCGGTGCGAAGCGGTGCTCGATCACGACCTGGCCGCTCGCGTCGACGACCCACGCGTGGTCGCCGTGCACGACCAGCGCCGTGTCGTCGCGGACCGCGACGCTGCTGAGGGAGGCGGCCGGGTCGCCAGCCGCCGAGAGTCGGGTGCTCCAGCGCAGCTGCCCCTCGACGTCGACACGCTGGAGGGTCACCCCGTCCTCGGCGACGAGCTCGACGAGACCGTCCCCCCACGCGCTTGCCGCGAGCGCGTACCGCGTGCTGCTCCGGGCGAGCAGGGCACCGGTCGCCAGGTCGCGGTGCTCGAGCCGGTGCTCGCGAAGCACGTTCGTGCTCGAGCCCTCGTCCATCTCCCCAGTCACGAGGCACGCGACCACGGGACTCGTCGGGGGCATGTCAGTCAGGGACGACCAGCAGCCGCGGTGGGTGCCTGGCTCAGGCGTGAGCGACCACAGTGCGGTCCCCGTGCGCACGTCGATCGCCGTGAGCTCGACCTCGTCCCCTCCCCACGTCTCCGCGATCGCGACGTCACCGTGCACGGCACCGACGTAGGCCAGGCTCGTCTCGTGCGTCCACACGGGGCGCAAGGGCCGCGACAGGTCCTCGACGTACCCGGGCTGCCCCGCGAGCGTCTCGTGCAGCGCCTCACGTGCCGCGGCGTCGACCATGCCCCGCACGCCGTATGCGGCCCCCACGAGCACGACGACGACGGCGATCGGCCAGGCCCGGGCGAGGCGGCGTCGCGCGCGCCCAGGTTCGTCCGCCGACGACGCGCTCGGGGCAGCCTCGACGGGCGGCGCGCCCCGACGATCTGAGGCGTCGCTGCCGCCGTCGACCAGCTCGACCTCGACCTTGCGCCCCAACCGCGTCATCCACGCAGGCTACCGTCCGTGTGTGCGGGACCGGATCGGACCTCACGGGCCGTATCGCGTGATCGCGTACCCGTCCTGGCGCGCCCCGGGGTCGATGACGTTGACGCCCGCGTGCGCGACATAGGCCCACGCGTTCTCGGGGAGCAGGACGCGCCAGCGCTCCTGACCCGTGGCTGCGTCGAGCGCCGCGAGGTACGACCCGTCCTCGCCCCGCAGCGTCACGAGCACCGCACGCCCGTCAGTCCCGTGCAGGTCCGACACCCGATCGACCCGCCACAGCTCCTCACCGCTGCGGGGGTCGATCGCGCGGGCCCCGACACCGTCTGCGCCCACGAGGACGCCGTCGAGCACGAGGCCGCGGTAGACCTGCCACCGCGGGTCCTCGAAGACCACCTCGCCCGTGCCGAGGTCGAGGACCTTGACGCCCGCGCCCCCGAGCACCACGACGTCGCCGAGGGAGCCGTCGTCGGGCGAGGCCGCTGCGCCGCCCCCGCCCGTGGACGAGGCGCGCAGCGTCCCGTCGCGCCCGTAGACCCAGACCCTGTTCGTGGCATCCTCGCGGACCACGAAGCCTCCCTGCGGGACGATCTCGACGGTGCCGAGCCAGATCTCGTCCAGGGCGACGCCGAGGTCCGGGACCCGGTCGACGTCGAACTCGTGCTCGAGCACGACGTGCCCCGCACCGTCCACGACGAAGACCCGCGTCCCCGCGAGCACCCCCGTGAACCGGTCCTCGACGTACAGCCAGGTCGGCACGCCCCTCGCTGGCTCGGTCGGCACCAGCTCGGTGTCCCACACGACGGTGCCGTCGACGAGCCGGTGCTGCAGACGCGTCACCCCCTCCTCGACGACGAGCTCGACGAGACCCGCGTCGAGGACACCCGCTGCGTGCACGGCGTGCGGCTCGCCGCGCGCGATCACCTCGCCCGTCACGGGGTCGAGATGCTCGAGCACGACCGGTGTGCCGGCGTCCGACCCCGCCCCGTACGAGCTCGCCTGGCACACGAGCACGGTCCGGCCCTCGACCTCGGCGGTCCCGACGCACGCCGTGGACAGATCCTCCGCGGACAGGCGACGCCACTGCTCGACGCCTGTGCGCAGGTCGATCGCGACGACGGCGGAGGCCTCTGCGGTCCACGTCAGCCCCACACCGAGGTCCCCGACCGCCGTCGTGAGGTCCACGAGCCCCGAGCCGTTCGTCCACAGCGGGCGCAAGGGCGTCGAGAGGTCCGCGACGAAGCCTGGTTGGTCTGCGAGCACCTCGAGCAGGCGCTCGTGCGCGGCCCGCTCGCGCAGCGCGACCACACCGTAGGTCGCGGCGACCACGAGCACGAGAAGCGCGAGGGGCCACGCGCGCACGAGCCGCCGCGCGGACCACGCCTCACGCGGCGCGCCGGGAGTCTCCGGCTGGTCGAGCTCGAGATCGAGCCCACCCTCGACGAGCTCGACCTCGAGCTTGCGGCCTTGCTCCGCCATGCGTGCAGGCTAGCCCTCGCGGCTCGCGAGCAGGCTCACCGCGCGCGGCTCGACCGCGAAGAGGACACCGTCGACGACGGCCGTCCGCACGGGGGCGTCGATCCCGGTCGCCGCACGCCACAGCTCGCGACCGGTCGAGGGCTCGAGCCCGACGAGCACGAGCTGCTCGCCCGCGAGGCTCGCGACGAGCTCGCCGGACCTCGCGATGCCGACGACGTGCTCGACGCCCGCGACGCGCCACACGGGCGCGCGGCGCGCGGGGTCGACCGCCTCGAGACCTTCCTCACCCTCGAGCACGACGATCCCGTCGACGACGACGGCGCCACGGACCTCACCTCGTGCGAGCCACAGCTTCGTGCGGGTACCCAGGTCCCACAGGATGTCGCCGTCGGGGTGACGGGTCAGCAGGACCTCGCCGAGCGAGCCGTCGTCGGCCACGAGGCGGCGCGGCTCGCCGACGCCTGCGATGAGCACCCCGCCGTCGGCGGCGCGCAGGTCCGCGGGGAGCCACGTGCGTCCGCGTCGCTGCCACACCGCGAAGAGGTCCTCGCCGACGGGCTGCACCGAGAGTCGCATCGGCTGGCGCGGCGGGGCGACCGCGTGCGAGAACACGACCGTCCCCGCAGGGTCGACCGCGAACACCTCGCGCGCCGTGCCCACGAGCAGCAGGCCGCCCGCGGCGTCGACCTCGACCCACGCCGAGGCGAGCACCGGGTCGTGGGTCGGGAGGGGAAGGCGCCAGACGGGGGAACCCGTGAGGGCGTCCTCGCGGCGCACCTCGAGCGTGCCGTCCACGGCCCACACCCCGAGCAGGTCGGTGCCCACGAGCCGGGCACCCGCGAGCGCGCCGTCGTCGTGCCGCTCGGCGAGCACCTCGCCCGTGCGCACCGAGCGCACGTGGAGGCTCGTGCCGGCCTCGTGAGTGCCGAGCAGGCGCGGGTTGGCCCGCAGGGCGCACACGAGCAGCTGTCGCTCACCCTCGGGACGTACGCGCGTGAGGTCGAGCTGGCCCGTGCAGCGCGAGGTGCCGAGCCGCGAGACGAAGGTCGCACGCCACCGCTGGGCACCCGTCACCAGGTCGCGTCCCACGACCACCTGGCTCCCGCGCACGTGCGCGACCGTGACGAGGACGTCGTCGTCGACCCACAGCAGCTCGGGGACGGGGGTCGCGACCCGCCAGCGCGGTGCGACCTGGGCGTCGACCTCACCGAGCGTCACGCCGCTCGAGGCGAGCAGGGCCAGGCCCTCGCGGTGGCGCCGCTCGACCACGGAGTCGACCAGACCGCCGATCGCGAGCAGCACCGCGACCACGAGGAGCGTCAGGGCGAGCCCTCGAGCCGGGCGCCCGGGTGCCTCGGGGCCGCGCGGGGGCGGCGTCGAAGCCGCGACCTCGACGAGCTCGACCTCGGTCTTGTGCCTCGCGGCACCCATGGACCCAGGTTATCTGTCACGGGTGTCAGATGCCGAGCTGGAAGGCCCCCCAGTAGGCGAGCGTGAGCAGGAGCAGCCCGCCGCCTGCGAGCACGGTCCACGTGCCCGCGAGCGCGAGCGGGCCCGAGGTGGCTCGCCCGTGGGGCTCGGCGCGCAGCGTGCGGGCGCGCTCGGCGAGGATCGCGAGCGCGACCACGGTCACGAGGCCCACGAGCCGCACCCCGATCCAGCCACCCTGGACCACGAGGGCGTTGCGCTCGTACTCGAGCGCAAGACGCGCGATCGCGACGAGGTACCACACGAGCGCCGCGACCGTCGCGACGCAGCCCGCGCCGAACGCGACGAGCGGCCACGCGAGGCCGCGGGCGAGGCCCGCCCGGCGGCGCAGCGCCCGGTCCACGACGAACAGCGCGGGCCCGACCACGACGACGAGCCCAGCCCCCACGATGACGATCCCGAGCACGAGGTCGCCGTCGCCGAACCAGCGCGGCTGCGGGACGGGCTCGGCGAGGAAGGCCTGGAACGGGGTCGCCCCCGCGATGCGCGGACTCGCAGTCGCCGTCTCGGGCAGTCCGTGCACCCAGGTCGCGAGGTCGCGCAGGTACCCCTCGGCGAGCTCACCGTCGACCTTGATGCCGTGGTTCGCCCCCTCGTAGTAGCGCACCGTGACCTGGTCGTTGCCCGCGACCGCGACGTCGTCGATCAGCTGGAGGGGCCCCTGGACGATCGGCATCGAGGCGTCGGCCGTGCCGTAGGCCATGAACACCGGCTGGGTCATGCGCTCGTGGAAGGGCCGGACCTCGAAGTCGGCGTACTCGAAGCCGCCGCCCGGGAACTCCATGCCCACCGCGCGCGGGATCGCACGGAACACCCCCGAGGGGACCTCGGTGTTGCGCAGGTAGGCGTCGACCGCGAACGCCGCCTGCTGGCGTGGGGGCACGACGGGCGCCGAGGCGAGGATCACGAAGGCCGTGCGCGGGTCCTCGGCCGCCAT
>JAJUHG010000184.1 GCA_029267995.1 Micrococcales bacterium | reverse complement strand
GGTCCGCCGCGAGGGTGCGTGCGAGCGCGCCCCGCGGCGCCTCCCCTCCCGACAGGGCGTGCGGACGGTGCGTCGCGAGGTGGGCGACGCCGAGCCGCTCGAGCCAGGTCGACGCCTCGTGAGCCGCCGCGGTTTTGCGCCAGCCGTGCGTCCTCAGTCCGAAGGCGATGTTCTCGAGCGTGGTCAGGTGGGGGAACAAGCGGTGGTCCTGGAAGACCGTGCCGACGCGACGTGCCTCGGGAGGGACGCGACGTGCGCCGTCGTCGAGCACGTGGTCCCCGAGGATCAGGCGACCGGTGTGCAAGGGGTCGAAGCCCGCGACCGTGCGCAGCAGGGACGACTTGCCCGCCCCGTTCGGTCCGAGCACCGCGAGCACCTCGCCCGCGCGGACCTCGAGCTCGACCTCGCCGACGAAGTCCCCGCGTCCGAACCGGCCCTCGAGCCGCAGGTCGCTCATCGCGTGACCTTCCCGAGCCAGCGGCCGCGCAGCGCGAGCAGCAGCGTGAGGCACACCCCGAGCAGCACGAGCCCGAGCACGCTCGCGACCTGCGGGTCTGACTCGAGCGCGGCGTAGATCGCGAGCGGGAGGGTCTGGGTCCGACCGGGCAGGCTGCCAGCGAACGTCACGGTCGCCCCGAACTCCCCGATCGCGCGCGCCCACGCGAGGACGGCGCCCGCAGCGATCGAGGGCGCGAGCAGCGGGAGCGTCACGCGCCGCATCGTGGTCCACCGCGAGGCGCCGAGGCTCGCCGCGGCTTCGTCGAGCCGCCGGTCCATGCCGCGCAACGCCCCTTCGACGCTCAGCACGAAGAACGGCATCGAGACGAAGGTCTGTGCCAGCACGACCGCGACGGAGGTGGACACGACGGTCACGCCGAGACGTTCACGAAGCGCCGCGCCGACGAGACCGTCCGGCCCGAGGGCACCCAGCAGCGCGAGGCCCCCGACGACCGGCGGCAGCACGAGCGGCAAGGTCACGACGGCTCGCACGAGCGCGCGGCCCGGGAGGTCACCGCGTGCGAGGAGCCACGCGAGCGGAAGGCCGAGGACGATCGAGAGGCCCGTCGCGACGAGAGAGGTCGACAGTGACAGCGCGAGCGAGGACCGCACGACCTCGCTCGCGAGGACCTCCCCGACGCGCGACCACGGCACACGCACGAGCAGCCCGAGCAGGGGCAGAGCGAGGAAGGCCGCAGCGATCAGCGCGGGGACGAGAGCCACGGCGGGCACCGCGCGCCGCCCCGTCACGGGGTCTCGCGGTCGCGGGTGCTCGACTGGTACGACGCGAGCCTACGCAGTCCTCAGGCGCGCGCGGTTCATGACGCGCGTGCCTCCGCGCGCTCCGGCTCGGGGCGTGTGACGCACCGTCGCCCGAAGCCCTAGCGTGGCCTCATGGCCCTTGTGCGCATCCCGCCGATCGTCCAGCCCGGTCCGCCGCTCACCCGCCGTGAGCTCGAGCGGTTCTCGCGGCACGTGCTGCTGCCCCAGGTCGGTGAGCTCGGGCAGCGCAGGCTGCGCAACGCGCGCGTGTGCGTGATCGGTGCAGGTGGCCTCGGGGCTCCTGTGCTCCAGTACCTCGCTGCCGCGGGCGTCGGCACGATCGGCGTGGTCGACCACGACGAGGTCGACGCCACGAACCTCCAGCGCCAGGTGATCCACACCGAGGCCGACGTCGGGACGTCCAAGACGAGCTCGGCACGAGCCGCGGTGCGCGCGCTCAACAGCGCGGTCGAGGTCGTCGTGCACGAGCTGCGCCTCACGCCGGGCACCGTCGACGAGGTGCTCGCGGGCTACGACGTCGTCGTCGACGGGACCGACAACTTCCCGACCCGCTACCTCGTGGCCGACGCGTGCGAACGGCTCGGCCTGCCCCACGTGTGGGGCTCGATCTTCCGCTTCGACGCTCAGGTGACCGTGTTCTGGGCCGACCCACCCCCGCACTCGGGGGCGCCGCGGGTAGGTCTGCGAGACCTGTTCCCCCAGCCCCCCGCACCCGGCACCGTCCCTTCGTGCGCCGAGGGCGGGGTGCTCGGGCCCATGTGCGGGCAGGTCGGCTCGCTCATGGCGACCGAGGTCGTCAAGCTCGTCACGGGCGTGGGGCACCCCTTGCTCGGCCGCGTCGCGGTGCTCGACGCGCTCTCCTCACGGTGGCACGAGGTCCCCCTCGCAGGCACGGGGGAGCAGCCCCCGCGACCCGCCGACGACGGCGCCCGGGACGCACCACGGCCCGCGCACCTCGCACCGCGGTCCGCGGCGCCCGAGCTGGGGGTCGTCACGCCCGAGGAGCTCGCGGCGCGCCTCGACGCGCGCGATGCGGGAGAGGCGGACTTCGTGCTGCTCGACGTGCGCGAGCCAGCTGAGCGGTTGGCCTTCGCGATCCCCGGCTCGGTGCTCACCCCGCCGGTGCACGTCGTCGACGGTTCCGCGCTCGAAGGGCTTGACCCGCAGGTCCCGGTCGTCGTGTACTGCCACTCGGGGGCTCGCTCGGCCCAGGCCGGTCAGATCATGCTCGCGCGGGGCTTCGTCGAGGTCGACAACCTCGACGGCGGGATCGTCGCGTGGCTGCGCTCGCCCGCGGCGCGCGACCGCGTCGAGACGGGCTGAGCCCGTGCGCACGATCGACGAGCACCGCGCGGCCGCCCTCGCGCTGTGCGCCCCGGGCCCGGTCGTGGCGGTCCCGCTCGCCGAGGCCCGCAACCTCGTGCTCGCCTCGGACGTCCGCACCGACGAGCCGCTCCCGCGCTGGGACTGCTCGGCGATGGACGGCTTCGCCGTCCGTGCGCGGGACCTTGCGAGGGCGAGCGCCGAGCGGCCCGTGTCCCTCCCGCTCGCCGGAGAGCTGCCCGCGGGGGCGAGCGCGAGCGAGACGCTCGAGCCGGGACGCTGCGTCGCGATCATGACGGGCGCTCCCCTCCCGCCCGGTGCGGACGCGATCGTGCCGGTCGAGCTCGTCGAGCGCACTGACCGCGCCGTGACCTTCTCTGCGTCCCCCCGTGCGGGCGATCACGTGCGCCGAGCGGGGGAGGACCTCGAGGCGGGTGCGCTCGTGCTCGAGGCAGGGACCGTGCTCGGGCCCACCCGGCTCGCGGCACTCGCCACGGCGGGTCTGGGCGTGGTGCACGTGCACCGCAGGCCGCGCGTCGGGGTGCTCGCGACCGGTGACGAGCTCGTCGCCCCGGGGACCCCCTTGCGCCGGGGGCAGATCCCCGACTCGAACTCCGTCCTGCTCGCCGCGGCGGTCGAGGCCGCGGGGTGCGAGGTCGTCCGGGGCGGGTCCGTGGGCGACCGCCCCGCCGAGCTGCAGGATCGGCTCGCCGAGCTCGAGGCGGCAGGCTGCGACGTGGTCGTCACGAGCGGCGGGGTGTCGATGGGCGACTTCGACGTCGTCAAGGAGCTGCTTGCGGGCACGGGGGTCGAGTTCGTGCGGGTCGCGATGCAGCCCGGCAAGCCGCAGGGCCTCGGTCGACTCCCGGGCGGGACGTCGTTCTTCGGCCTGCCGGGCAACCCCGTGAGCGTCTTCGTGTCGTTCGAGATGTTCGTGCGCCCTGCCCTCGAGCGGCTGCGCGGGCTCGTACGCCCCGAACGGGAGCCGGTCGAGCTCGAGGTCGGGCACGGCTGGCGCACCCCCGCGAGCCGTGCGCAGGTCATGCCCGTCGTGATCGACCTCGACGGGCGGGTGCGGCCTGCGAGCCCGCGCGGCTCGGGCTCGCACCTCGCGGCGAGCCTCGCGCGCGCGTACGGGCTTGCGCTCGTCCCCGTCGAGGTCGAGGAGGTCGCGCCGGGCGATAGGGTGCGGGTCATGCGGGTGGACCGATGAGCTTCACACACCTCGACGACGCGGGCCGTGCACGCATGGTCGACGTGACCGGCAAGACCCCGACGGTCCGCGAGGCGACCGCCGCGGGCCTCGTCGAGTGCGCCCCGCACGTCGTCTCGGCGCTGCGCGACGGCACGGTGCCCAAGGGCGACGTGCTCGCGGTCGCGCGCGTCGCAGGCATCGCCGCGGCGAAACGCACGCCCGAGCTGCTCCCGCTCGCGCACACGATCGGCGTGCACGGGGCGAGCGTCGACCTTCGGGTCGTGGACGCGGGGGTCGAGGTCACCGCGACCGTGCGCACCGCGGACCGCACGGGCGTGGAGATGGAGGCGCTCACCGCCGTGAGCGTCGCGGCCCTCGCCGTCGTCGACATGGTCAAGGCTCTCGACCGGCGCACCCGCATCACCGACGTGCGGCTGCTCGCGAAGTCCGGCGGTCGCTCGGGCGAGTGGCACCGCGAGCCCTGATGGACCTCGTCGTGCTCGCGGGGGGAGCGGCGCGCCGGCTCGGGGGTGTCGCGAAAGGTGAGGTGCATGTCGCGGGCCGCGCGATGCTCGACCACGTCCTGGACGCCGCGGGGCAGGCACAGCGCGTCGTCGTCGTCGGACCGGACGAGCTCGCACGCCCTGGGACGACGACGCTCATGGAGCACCCCCCGGGCGGGGGACCGGTCGCGGGCATCGAGGCGGCCCTGCGGCACCTCGAGTCCGAGGCACCGTCGCCGGACGGGCTCGTCGCGGTCCTCGCGTGCGACGTCCCGCGCTCGCCGCGTGCCCTCGCGGGGCTCCGTCGGGCCCTCGGCGCGCGACCCGAGGCCGACGGCGCGCACCTGACCGACCACGAGGGACGCTCGCAGCTGGTCATGCTGCTGCGTGCGGCGCCGCTGCGCAGCGCGCTCGACCGGCTCGGTGCCGAGCGCGGCACGTGGGGGTGCTCGGTGCGGCGGCGCGGCCGCCCGCGCCCCCCGGGGGCCGGGGCCGACGGGCCCGGCGGCGGGCGGGCTGGACACCCCGGGGGCGGCGGCGGGGTGGGCGGCCGGCGGCGCG
>JAJUHG010000183.1 GCA_029267995.1 Micrococcales bacterium | reverse complement strand
GCAGGCACGTCGAGCAGCAGGTCGGGCGTCGAGACGAGCACGGGCAGCCCGAGCCGATCGAGGCCGCGCGCGAGTCGGGCCGCCCGCTCCTCGAGCACCGCGGTGAGCTCCCAGTCGGGCGTGAACGGCGACCACGGCTCGCGCTCACGGTGCCGCGAGGGGAGGCGGATCTCCGAGCCGTGGCACACGATCGCGACCGCGACGCCCCGCTCGGCGAGCCAGCGCGCCTCCGCGAGCGCCCCGCCGCGCACGAGCTGGCCGAGCAGGGGACGCCCCGCCTCGACCACCACGTGCGTGAAGCGCGGCAGGAGCGCGCGTCGCTCGCGCTGCCAGCCCCGGGAGAGCGAGTAGACGGGCTCGGGGACGGCGTCGTCGACCGGGAACGCGAAGTCGCCCTGGCGCACCGCGGCCATGCTCACCGCACCGACCCCGGGCAGTCGCTCGGCCGCGCGCGCCCACGCGTGCCCCTGCCCTGCGTAGTTCGCGGGGCCGACGTAGAGCCGCACGGGCGTCGCGGGGACCTTGGGCGAGGGCGGGACGTCGTCGGGGCCGAAGCGCGCGTGCGCGGGGGCGAGTCGCACACGCGCGCGTTCGGGGAGCACGCGCGAGACCTCGCGTGCCCCCGCGTCGAGCACACGCCGCCCGGCGGCGGGCAGGTGGTCGCGCAGCCTCGTGAGCGACTCGGCGACGCCCATCACCACCACATCCGTTCGCGTACGAAGCGCCGCAGCGTGCCCTCGCGGTCCGCGAGGTGCCGCCATCGCGCCGGGAGGATCGTCGCGACCCGCCCCGCGGCGGCTCGGGCCTGCCCTGCGGCGAGCACCCCCTGTGCGTCTGCGCCCGAGAGGAGCGCGTCGAGCACGAGCCGGTCCGCGCGGGACAGCGGGTCGAGCGCCCCGGGCGCGAGGTCCACCCAGTCGCGCGCAAGGTCACCGAGCCAGCGCACCTCGCCGACGACGACGTCCGGGCCGACGACGGTGTCCTGCGCCCCCTCGGTCTCGCGGCCCCGGTCAGGCTCGCCGACGACGGCGTCCTGCGGCCCCGTCGCGACGTCGGCCTCCCGCTCGTCCGGGACGACGGTCGGGTTCTCGCCCCGGCCCCGCAGGACCCACGTCCCGCGCGCGACCCGCCTCGTCACGGCCCCGAGCACGTGCACCCGCAGCATCGTGACCGCGAGCGCGCGCCGCTCGCGCGCACCGAGCGCCTCGACCCAAGGTGCGGCGCGCAGGATCCGCACCGCGGCGAGCTCTTCTGGCACGGGCCGCGGCGAGGTCGAGACCCGTTCGTGGGCGTCGGTGCCGATCACGTACGCGGGGGCGCGCCGGTCGAGGTCGAGGCGTTCGCCCGAGAACCACAGCCGCGCCGAGAAGGGGATGTCCTCCCCCGTGCGCAGGCCCGGCACGAGCCGCAGCCCGAGCCGCTCGACCATCTCGCGGCGCAGCAGCCCGAGTGGTGCGGAACGGGGCGCGAGCCGGTCGCGCACGGGGTCGAGCGGCGCCGCCCAGAACCGTCCCGCGAAGGGGCGCGGGACGGGGCTGCGCACGAGCCGTCCCGAGTCGAGCCGCATGGGCGCGAGCACCGCGGCCGAGCTGCGCGCCTCACCGAGCGCGAACCACGCCGCGAGAGCCCCGGGCTCGAGGTGGTCGTCCGAACCCATGATCGACACGTACCTCGCCTCGGCCTGCTCGAGCCCGAGCGTGAAGGGCCCCGAGGGGCTCGGGACGCCGTCGGCGAGCTCGAGCACCCGCACCCGCCCGTCGGCGAGCGACCCGCCGAGCCCCTCCGCCTCGAGCCGGGCGCGGACGACGTCGGCCTCGAGGTTGTGCGCGACGACGCTCACCCGGACCTCGACACGCGACGACCCGCCCGCTCGCGCAGCACCCGTGACCCGCCCCGCCCGGGGCGTGCCCGGGTCGCCGTCGGCGAGGGCCGAGCGCACGGCCCGCACGAAGGCGCGCCGCTCGTCGTGCACGGCGACGACGACGTCGACGTCGGGCACCGCGCTACTCCACGAGCCCCGCGAGCTGGGCCTGCGCCGCGAAGTCCGGGACCGCGGCGACCAGCTCGTCGAAGGTGCCGCGCGCGGCGATCGTGCCGTCCGCCATGAAGCACACCTGGTCCATCGAGCGCACGGTCGACAGGCGGTGCGCGACCGCGATCACCGTGACCTCCCCGCGCAACGGCGCGAGCGCGGCCGAGACCGAGGCCTCGGTCTGCGTGTCGAGCGCCGAGGTCGCCTCGTCGAGCACGAGCACGAGCGGGTCGACGTACAGCGCCCGCGCGATCCCGAGCCGCTGGCGCTGCCCTCCCGAGAGGGCCAGGCCGCGGTCCCCGATGCGCGCGTCGAGCCCGCGCTCGGCCACGAGCTCACCGAGCTGGGCCCGCTCGAGGCAGTCGCGCACCCGCTCGAGGTCGAGGTCGTCGCTCCACGTGAGCGCGACGTTCTGGGCGAGCGAGGCGTCGAACAGCGAGACCTCCTGGGGGACGTACCCGACCCGCGAGCGCCACGCCGCGAGCACCTCGGACAGCGGCCGCCCGTCGAGCTCGATCGTCCCCTCGGACGGCTCGAGCAGGCCGAGCAGGACGTCGACGAGCGTCGTCTTGCCCGCCCCCGAGCGCCCCACGAGGGCGAGGCTCGAGCCGATCGGCACGTCGAGGTCGACGTCGTGCAGCGCGGGCCGCGCGGCGCCCGGGTAGGAGAAGCCGACCCCCCGCAGGCGCAGCATCTCGGGCTCACGCTCGAGGGGCGCGCGGCCCACCGTCTCGGCGTTCGCGACGTACCGCTCGGCCGCGGCGACGTCGCCGATCACGGCCTGGACGTGCGGGACGTTCGAGGAGGTCATCGCGACCACGGCCTGGAAGCTCGTCACGGCGGGCACCATGCGGAAGCCCGCGACGCCGAACAGCGCGAGCGCGCTGAACGCCGCGCTCGCCCCACCGGTCGCGTACGCGACACCGCCCACGAGGAGGAAGCCGCCCACGAGCGCGGCCTCGATCACGTAGCGCGGCATCGAGGACAGGAACTGCAGGTTCGCCCGCGCCCGCGTCGTGTGCCGGCGGTCGGCGTGCACGACGGCGGCGACCTCGTCGGCCTTGTCGCGCAAGGTGATCTCCTTGAGCGCCCCGACCATCTCGGTCATGAGCCGGGCCACCCGGAAGGAGTAGTCGCGGTTGACGCGCCCCGCGACGACCGAGCGGCGCGAGACGAACACGTACATCACGAGCCCCACGACCCCGAGGTAGGCGAGCGTGAGGCCGGCTGTGACGGGTTCGGCGACGACGAGCACGAGCAGCACCGCGAGGAAGGTCGCACCGAGCGCTGGCAGGCCCGCGACGGGCAGCAGGAAGCCCGCGGTCGCGTTCGCGATCCCGACGTCGGCGAGCCGGACCAGCTGGGAGGTGTTGCGCGCGAGCCGGTCGGTCCACGGCGCACGCAGGTACGCCTCGAACAGCCGGTCGCCGATCTCGAGCTCGTACCGTGCGAAGCGGCGCGTGACGACCCACTGGACCGCGACCGCGACGACGCCCTTCGCGACGATGAGCACCGAGACCGCGACGACGATCCCGACGTACCCGCTCGGTTCGACCTGGCCCACGAGCGGGAGCACGACGGGGTCGCCCTGGACCATGGGGGCGAGCGTGAGGGCGAGCAGCCCGAGCGCCGCGATGTCGAGCAGCGCGAGGCTCGAGCTCGCCGCGACGTACCCCGCGAGGAAGCGCCGCGCGCGTCCGGGCAGCAGCGGGAGCAGTCCCTGCAGGGTGCGCCAGACGAGCTTCACCGCGTGCCCTCCCGCGCCCATCGTGCCACGAGGCCCGCGACGCGCTGCCCGACGCGCGCGAGGCTCGCATGCTCGTGCGTCCACGTCGCGAGCCGGGCCGCGCGGGCCGCGCGCCGCACGGGATCGGTGGTCTCGGGGTCCTCGAGGACCGCGCGCATCGCCTCCGCGACGGCGTCCCGGTCATGCCCGACGGCGCGTCCGAGCCCGCCCTCGGCGATCAGCTCGGCCGCGGTCGCGGTGGGGCCCGCGAACACGACGGGCACCCCGCTCGCGCTCGCGGCGAAGATCTTGGTGGGCAGCGCGAAGTCGTAGCCGAGCCCGGGCACGATGCTCACGAGCGCGCCCGCCGCGTGCCGCAGCCACCGCGCGGCCTCGGCGGGGCCGACGGGCGGGTGCAGGTGGACCGCCCCGGCCCGCTCGGCGAGGTCGCGCAGCCCGTCCCACGCGCTGCCCGAGCCGAGGTAGACCAGCTCGGCCTCGGGGTGCTGCTCGCGCACCGACTCGAGGGCGAGTGCGAACACCTCGGCGCCCTGCCACTCCGAGGCGGTCCCCGCGTAGAGGAAGTACGTGCCCGGCGCGCCCGGGACGGGCGGGTCGTCGTCCGCGGGGCGGAACACCTCGGTGTCGATACCGTTGCGCACGACCTCGACGTCGATCTCGCGCCGGGCGAGCTCGCGCACCCGGGCGGCGACCCCCTCGGACACGGCGACCACGCCGCGCGCCCCGCGCAGCGCCCAGCCCTCGAGCCGGGCGAGCAGGGCCGAGACCACCCGGGGGGACCCGGTCGAGCGGGCCGCGTCGGACCACACGTCCGCGGCGTAGTACACGTAGGGCACGCGCCGCAGCGCGCACACGAGCCGCACGACGACGCCCGTCGTGGGCGGGGGTTCGACGACGACGACGTCGGGCCGGCGCACCGTGAGCAGGCGCAGCGCGGCGGGCACGTCGAAGGACAGGTACGGCAGGGACCCGCGCACGTAGCCGCTCGAGTCGCGCAGCACGCGCGCGCGACGCACCCGCACCCGCCCGGGGCGCGCGGGCCCGCGAGGGGTCCCGCCCGGGGCCGACCCGGGTGCGTCGTCGGCCCGAAGGTGCCCT
>JAJUHG010000182.1 GCA_029267995.1 Micrococcales bacterium | reverse complement strand
GAGGTCGCGACCGGCGAGACCTACGCGGCCCTCACGCGCTCGCGCGTCCTCGACCGCGCGGGCATGGCGCGCAGCGTCCTGTGGCAGCGCGAGCCCGGGCCCGAGCGCATCGCACCGCTGTGGCTCGGCAAGCACGAGCTGAGCCGCGCGCGGAGCGTCTCGTGCGACTGGGCGGGAGGCGGGATCGTCTCGACGCTCGACGACCTCGCGCGCCTCGCGACCGCGCTCACCGACGGGACGCTCGTGCGCCCCGAGACCTTCGCCACGATGGCGCAGCCTCGCGAGCGCTTCCGTGCCGGGATCCACTACGGGCTCGGCACGATGCAGCTGCGCTTCGGCGGGTTCTCCCCGTTCCTGCGCCACCTGCCACGGCCCGTGGGCCACCTCGGCGTGCTCGGTGTGCACTGCTTCACCGACCCCGAGCGCGACACGACCGTGATCCTCAACTTCCACTCGACGCGCGAGATGCGTGCGAGCTTCCAGACGCACATCCGCATCGCGACGCTGCTCGACCGACTCGCGCGGGAGTGACGACAGGTGCCTATCGAGTGGAGGGCTCCCTCGTAAGGAACTCCGGGTGAGACTGTCGCGTCGCCGCGATGAGGGCTGCGAGCTCGGGGATGACACGGGGCTCTGCCGTGAGGGCAGTCTCAACCTGCTCGATCTCGCGAGGTGTCAGGTGCAGGACACGCTCACGGAGGAGCACGTCGCGTGCTCGCTCGATCGCTGCGCCGAGCACGAACGACGTCACATCCTGTCCTTGAGCCGCAGCCGCGTCACGGATGGTCTTCAGAGACTGGGGGGACAGGCGCATGCTGAGGCGCTCGGACCGCGTGGTAGCGGCGGGCATGGTGATCTCCTTGGTGCTGCGCGAGCAGAGCGGATCGCTCGGCGCGTACGTACACAGCACGCACAGTGTATGTACAGATCAACCGAGATCGGCGTTCGAGAACGTCGCGCGAAGATCTCTCGTCGTGAGGTAGAGGTAGAGAGGGTTGTCGGCGAAGCGACTGAAACCGTACTTCTCGTAGAACGCGGCGGACGACTCATCTCTCGCGTGGACCACGACCAGCCCACGCTCTGCGAGGCCGAGTAGAGCGTCTTGAGGCTGTGGAGGAGCAGCAGTCCCCCCAGTCCTCTGCCCTGGTATGCGCTGTATCGACCCCCCTCACACTGACATGTGACGCACACCCTAGGAGGGAGCGGGGCATCCGTGAAGCACTCGCGCCCGGACAGGCTAGGCCGGGTCGCGCACGACGGGGCACGTCATGCAGTGCCCTCCACCGCGGCCGCGCCCGAGCTCGGCGCCGACGATCTCGACCACCTCGATCCCCGCGCGGCGCAGGAGAGCGTTGCTGAGCGTGTTGCGGTCGTAGGCGAACACCACGCCAGGCTCGACCGCGAGGGCGTTGTTGCCCGAGTCCCACTGCTGGCGCTCTGACTCGTACACGTCCCCGCCCGTGTCGATCGTGCGCAGCGCGCCTACCCCCATGGCACGAGCGACGACGTCGACGAAGGGCGTCGAGCCTTCGTCGACAACCTCGAAGCCCGGCGCGGCGTCGGACGGCACGAGAGTGAACGCATGGATCTTGTCGGTGATCCGCGGGTAGAGCGTCACGACGTCGCGGTCCACGAAGGTGAACACCGTGTCGAGGTGCATCGCCGAGCGCAGCTGGGGCATGCCCGCGACCACGACCTTCGACGCCGCGCCCTGCGCGAACAGCGCCGCCGTGACCTGCGTGATCGCGTGCCGCGAGGTGCGCTCGCTCATACCCATGAGCACGACGCCGTCGCCCACGGGCATGACGTCCCCGCCCTCGAGCGTGGCCTGCCCCCACGAGCGCTCGGGGTCGCCCCACCACACCGGTGAGCCGACGTACTCGGGGTGGAAGGAGTAGATCGCCTTGTACAGGAGCGTCTCGTCGTGGCGTGCGGGCCAGAACAGCGGGTTGAGCGTGAGGCCGCCGTACAGCCAGCACGTCGTGTCGCGCGTGTAGAGGGTGTTGGGCAACGGCGGCATGAGGTACTCGAGCGCGCCGAGCGACTCCCGGGCGAGCTCGATCGCGGGACGGCGGTACTCCTCGGGCAGGTCGGTCGTCGCGAGCCCACCGATCAGCAGCTCGGCGAGCTGGGCACCCGGTAGCGTCTCGAGGTACTCGCGCGTCGCGTCGACGAGGCCGAGGCCCACCTGCTCGGGCACGATCTTGCGGTCGAGCAGCCAGTCGCGCGCCCCGGGCACCTCGAGCGTCTCGGCGAGCAGCTCGTGCAGCTCGTCGACCTCGACGCCGCGCGCCTCGAGCTCGGCGACGAAGGCCGCGTGGTCGCGCCGGGCGGCGTCGACCCACATGACGTCGTCGAACAGCAGGTCGTCGCTGTTGGTCGGGGTCAGGCGCCGGTGCGCGAGACCGGGCCGGCACACGATGACCTTGCGCAGGCGCCCGACCTCGGAGTGCACGCCGTAGCCGGCGGAGACGTTCTCGCTCACGCGGGTCCTCCTCGAAGGTGGGCGGCGGACGTCGTCGTCCCCGGGCGTCGTCGTCGGCGGGCGTCCTAGGCGAAGCGCGAGGGGTCGCCCGAGCCGACGCGCACGACCTCGCCGGGCCCGTCGGAGAAGTCGACCACGGTCGTGGGTTCGGCGATGACCTCGCCCGCGTCGATCACGGCGTCGACCAGGTGGTCGAGCTCTTCCTTGATCGTCCACCCGTCGGTGGGCTGCTCGTCGACGTCGGGGAGGATGAGCGTCGAGGACAGGATCGGCTCGCCGAGCTCGCGCAGGAGCGCCTGGACGACGCGGTGCTCGGGGATGCGCACGCCCACCGTGCGCTTCTTCGGGTGGGCGAAGCGCTTGGGCACCTCGCCCGTGGCCGGGAGGATGAAGGTGTAGGGCCCGGGGGTCGCTGCCTTGATCGCCCGGAACTGGTAGTTGTCGAGGTGGACGAACTGGCCCAGCTGGGCGAAGTCGGAGCACACGAGCGTGAAGTGGTGCTTGCCGTCGAGCCGGCGGATCTGGCGGATCCGGTCGGCTCCGGTCTGCGAGTCGAGCCGGACGCCGAGGGCGTACCCGGAGTCGGTCGGGTAGGCGATGAGCGCGTCGTCGCGGAGCATCTGGGCGACCTGACTGATCACTCGCGGCTGGGGGTTGTCCGGGTGCACGTCGAGGTACTTGGCCATGGGCCGAGCCTAGGACGGCGCCGCTGGCTGTGCACCGTGGTCGGTTCGCCCCCTTGCGTGGATCCGCGCGACGACACGACTCAGGGAGCGCGGGCGAAAGAAACGGACAACAAGTCTGAAATGCGGACATGATCTGTGCGCAGATCACCACTCGGCCTCGTCGGGCTGCGCGGTTGGGCTAGCGTCGCCCAGATTCTGACCAAAGTGGGACGCTGTGCCCGCGAACACCTGGACGTGACCGTGACACCCACCCACCGCCTCCGCCGACGCGTCGCCGTCGTCCTCGCTCTCGCACTCGGTCTCCTGGGCGTCGCGATGCCCACCGCGTCCGCGGCCATCACCCTGTGGTTCGAACCCACGACGATGACCGTGCAGCAAGGAACGTCTCAGCAGTTCATCATCCATATCGAAGGGTCTGAAGCCGCGAACTTCAAGACCCCGCACGTCACGGTGGACACTCCAGGCACCCGGGTCGTCGAAGTCGGCATCGAGCCTTACGATCACGTCGTCTACGAGTTCCACGCCGAGGACGTGGCGGCTCCATCGACTGCCATCGTCGCGGCAGAGATCGAGGGTTTTGTCACCACGATGGAAGTCGTCATCACTCCAGGGGCACCTGCGGGGCTCCTTGTGCAAGGCCCCGAGGTCGTCGATGTCGACGACCCGGACGAGATCGTCCTTTCCGCGAGCCTGGTCGACTCGGCGGGCAACCGTCTCACGGACCTTCCGGCACTCACTGTCTCCCCTGACCCGTCCGGACCTACGCACCTTGGGACCCAGGTGGTGGACGGCGAGTACCGCATCCGCCTCCGGGCGTCGAACGTCGCGGGCGAGTGGCCGGTGCTTCTCGAGGTGGAGGGCACGTCGGTCTCCTCGTCGCCCGTCATCGTCCAGCGGCCCGGACCGTTGCACACGCTGGGGCTCGACCTCGCACCGTCGACCATCACGGCCGACGGCACGTCGACCACGGTCGCGACCGTCACGGCGAGCGATGTGCACGGCAATGCAGTCGCGCTCGACAGCGTCGACGTCACGACCGATGCCGGCCTCGACGTCGCCGTCGTGCCCTCGGACACTCCGGGCCACTACGTGGCATCCCTCACGTCGACGACGACGGCCGGTGAGGTCACCGTCACCGCGAGAGGGACCGCGGGCGGCATCGAACGACAGACGACGGCGACGCTGGCTCAGGTCGCGGGCGCCCCGAGGGTCTTCACGGTGGCGCTCGCCGAGTCCTCGGTGGTCGCGGACGGTGCGGCGACGACGCTCGCCACGGCGACGGTCACGGACGAGCACGGCAACGTGTTGGCGGGGCTGGACGTCCAGATCGAGGCGTCGGGCGGGCAGGCCGTAGGACCGGTGACCGACCATGGCGACGGCACGTACTCCGCCGAGGTGACCGCGACGACGGTGGCTGGTGAGTTCGAGGTGACCGCGACCGTGGCCGGGCTCGACTCCGGCACGGGCTCGGCGACCCTCACGCAGGTCGCCGGAGCTCCCGCGGACGTCGAGCTGGTGGTGAGCGAGTGGGTTGCCGGTGCAGGGGTGCGCGCTGCCGGTGGGGGGACGGCCTCCTTCGAGGCGGTCGCGACGGTGACCGACACCTTCGGGAACCTCGTGCCCGGCGCGGACGTCCGGTTCGCGACGGACGGTCCGCAGTCGGTAGGCCCCGTGACGGAGGATCCGGTCGGCCGGTACGCGGTGCGGATCGACTCGCCGCGCGGCGTCGGCGAGCTCATCGTCACGGTGAG
>JAJUHG010000181.1 GCA_029267995.1 Micrococcales bacterium | reverse complement strand
TCGTCCCCGGCGTCGCCGTCCGCCTGGTCGTCGTCGCTCGACTCGCCCTCAGCCGGGTCTTCGCCTCGCTCGTCGCCGGGCGCTTCGTCGCTCGGCTCGGCCTCGGCGTCCTCGTCCGACTGCGCGTCGTCGGCCGGCTCGCCCTCGGCGACCTCCTCGCCCGACTCGTCGTCGGACGGCCCGTCCTCGGCCTGGTCCCGCGCGGGCTCGTCGCTCTCCGGCTCGCCCTCTTCCGCGATCTCGGCCGAGGGGGCGCCCTCGTGCTCGGCGTTCGCGTCACGCTCCTCGGACCCGGCCCCCTCGACGTGCGCCTCCTCGCGCGGCGCCCCCGCCTCCTCGTCCTTCGTCATGCGCTCCCTGCCTGCCGTCGGTTCCCTCGCGCGATTCTACGTTCCGCGCCCGTCACGGCCCGCAGGCGCCCCCGGTGGTGCACGAGCCCGCCCGCGGTCGGCTCGCCCTCGCCGAGCTCGAGCACCTCACCGACCACGAGGTCGTGGTCCCCCGCACGGTGCACCGCCGAGGTCCGGCACGCGAACCACGCCGCCGCCCCGACGATGATCGCCCCGTCGGTGCGCTCCTCGCGCACGTGGTCGACCCGGGAGAGCTGGTCGAACGCGGGCCGCCCGGGCGAGGCGAGCCAGTCCGCAACCGGGGCCTGGTCGTCCGCGAGCACGCTGAGCACCCACAGGTCCTGCTCGTCGAGCGCCTCGCGCAGCCGGGCGTCCACGTGCACCCCGAACAGCACGAGGGGCGGCTCGAGCGAGACCGAGGCGACCGAGCTCACGGTCGAGGCGTGGTCGATCCCGCGCAGCCGCAGGCTCACGACGGCGACCCCCGCGGGCAGGCGCCCGATCGCGCTGCGGAAGCTGTCGGCGTCCATCAGTCCGCGAACCACGAGGCGGGGGCGAGCGCAGGCAGCCCCGCAGCGAGCGCCCCGCCGAGGATCCAGATCGAGCCCCACGGACCGATGTCGGGCACGAGGACGTCACCGCCCGGTCCCACCTGCCACAGCACGAGGACCGTGAGGAACCACGCTCCCGCGAGAGCGAGCGAGCCGGAGAGCCCCTCCCACGCGCGCGCGAAGGTCGCCGCGCTGAGCGTCACGAGGATCCCGAGCACGAGCCCCCACGGTGCGATCGCCCGGTGCATCACGGTCCCGACGGTCGCGACGACGAGGCCGAGCAGGAGGCATGTCGCGAGGCGACCGGACCGGGCGAGCATGCCGCTCACGGTACCGCGCGCACCCCGGTGGGCCACGCGACCCGTTCCGGGTCCCCGGCCGCGACCTCGTAGACCTCGACGGGGCCGAGCCGCAGCGGCACGTCGTTGCTGAGCGAGAAGTCGATCGTTGCCTCGCCGACGACGACGTCCTTGACCTGGGTCGCGTGGGCGCGCATGGCCTCGGCGACGGCCTCGGCGACCGGGGCCAGCCCGACCTCGACACGCGTGCCGCCGTCCTTGCGGCCGGTCCCGGCCCGCTCGGGTGGGACGGACCACAGCACGAGGGGGACCTCGTACCCGGCCGACTCGAGCAGCGCGACCGCGCGCATCGTCGCCTCGTGCGCGCGCACGTGGTCGGGGTGGCCGTAGCCACCGTCGGGCCCGTACGTCACGACGACGGCGGGACGGCGTCGGGCGAGGTGCGCCGCGAGCCACGAGGCGACGTCATCGAGCCCGGCACGCACGAACGCCGTCGGCGGGACGTCGGGAGCGGGCCCCGCGACGCCGTCGGCGACCCATGCCATGCCCGAGTCCTCGAGCCGTGTGCCACCGAGCGCGTCGAGGAAGGTGTGCTCGCGCACGCCGAGCGCCTCGAGCGCCCGTGCGAGCTCGCCCTCCCGGTGCGCCGCGAGTGCCGGACCGTCACCCTCGAGGTGCGCGAGCTCGGTGCCGATGACCTCGCCGCGCTCGCCGCGGGTGCACGTCACGAGCTCGACCTCGCCCTCGCGCGCCCACGTCGCGAGCAGCGCCCCGGTCCACAGGGACTCGTCGTCGGGGTGCGCATGGACGGCGAGCAGGAGGCTCACGCGCGCTTGGCCCTTGCCGCGAGGCGTGCCCGCTCGTGCTGGTCGAGCACGACCTTGCGGATGCGCACGGCCTCGGGGGTCACCTCGACGCACTCGTCCTCACGCGCGAGCTCGAGCGACTCCTCGAGCGTCAGACGGCGGGGCGGGGTGAGGTTCTCGAAGGAGTCCGCCGAGGCGGCCCGCATGTTCGTGAGCTTCTTCTCCTTGGTGATGTTCACGTCCATGTCCTCCCCCCGGGCGTTCTCCCCCACGACCTGACCCTCGTACACCTCCGAGGTCGGCTCGACGATGAACGAGCCACGCTCCTGGAGGTTGATCATCGCGTACGGGGTCGCCCTGCCCGCCCGATCCGCGACGAGCGAGCCGGTCGAACGGTGCTCGATGGGCCCGGCCCACGGCTCGTAGCCGTGCGCGATCGAGGAAGCGATGCCGGTGCCCCGGGTCTCGGTGAGGAAGCGGGTGCGGAACCCGATCAGGCCGCGCGCTGGCACGACGAACTCGATGCGCACCCAGCCCGTGCCGTGGTTGGTCATCGACTCCATGCGGCCCTTGCGCTGCGCGAGCAGCTGCGTGACCGAGCCGAGGTACTCCTCGGGCACGTCGATCGTCAGGTGCTCGATCGGTTCGTGGACCTTGCCGTCGACGAGTCGCGTGACGACCTGCGGCTTGCCGACCGTGAGCTCGAAGCCCTCGCGGCGCATCTGCTCGACGAGGATCGCGAGCGCGAGCTCGCCGCGGCCCTGGACCTCCCACGCGTCGGGGCGCTCGGTCGGCAGCACGCGCAGCGAGACGTTGCCGACGAGCTCGGCGTCGAGACGGTCCTTGACCTGGCGCGCGGTCATCTTGTGCCCCTTGCCGCCCTTGCCCGCGAGCGGTGAGGTGTTGATGCCGATCGTCATCGAGATCGCAGGCTCGTCGACCGTGATGGGGGGCAGCGGGCGGGGGTCGGCGAGGTCGGTGAGGGTGTCCCCGATCGTGATCTCGGGGATCCCCGCGACCGCGACGATCTCCCCCGGGCCTGCCTCGGTGCTCGGGACCCGCTCGAGCGCCCGGGTCTCGAGCAGCTCGGTGATCTTGACCGTCTCGAGAGAGCCGTCCCCGCGGGCCCACGCGACCTGCTGGCCCTTGCGGATCGTGCCGTTGTGCACGCGCAGCAGGGCGAGCCGGCCCAGGAACGGCGAGGCGTCGAGGTTCGTCACGTGCGCCTGGAGCGGGGCGCCCTCGATGAAGGTCGGTGCGGGGATCTTCTCGAGGATCGTCGCGAAGAGCGGCTCGAGATCCTCCTCGGCCGGCAGGGAGCCGTTCTCGGGCTGCGTGAGGCTTGCGCGGCGGGCTTTCGCCGCGGCGTAGACGACCGGGACGTCGAGCACCGCGTCGAGGTCGAGGTCGGGGACCTCGTCGCTCAGGTCGCTCGCGAGGCCGAGCAGCAGGTCGGTCGTCTCGGCGACGACCTCGGCGATGCGTGCGTCCGCACGGTCGACCTTGTTGACCACGAGGATCACGGGCAGCTTCGCGGCGAGCGCCTTGCGCAGCACGAAGCGGGTCTGCGGCAGCGGGCCCTCGCTCGCGTCGACGAGCAGCACGACGCCGTCGACCATCGACAGACCACGCTCGACCTCACCGCCGAAGTCCGCGTGACCGGGGGTGTCGATCACGTTGATCGTCACCCCGTCAGGTTCCCCCGCGGCGACCGCGGCCGGCCCGCGGTACCGGATCGCGGTGTTCTTCGCGAGGATCGTGATGCCCTTCTCGCGCTCGAGGTCGCCGGAGTCCATGACGCGGTCGTCGACGTGGACGTGCTCGCCGAAGGACCCCGAACGCCACAGCATGGCGTCGACGAGGGTGGTCTTGCCGTGGTCGACGTGGGCGACGATCGCGACGTTGCGCAGGTCGGAGCGCACGGTCATGGAAGTACTCGCTTCCGGTGGGGGTGGCGGCGCCAAGGCTCCGGGCGCCGGTCGAGTTTACACGCCGGCGCCCAGGAGCCCGAGGCTCCGCCTTCGCTGAAGCCCCCGCAGCTATCGGCCCTGGCTGAAGCCCGTGTTCCTGCGTGGGTCTTGCGCCATGTGGTGGTGAGCCTCGGGAAGCGCCTGAGGATCAGACGCACCATGCCTCCTCGGCATGCTCGCCGCCTCTTGCGCGAGCAGGCGGTCCCGGGTCTCGCGGCGCACGCGCTGCTCGGCGGGGTCGGGTACGGGGACCGCGGCGAGGAGGCGCTGCGTGTAGGGGTGCTCGGGGGACCCGAGGACCTGCTCGCGCGTGCCGAACTCGACGATCTTGCCGCGGTGCATGACGGCGATGCGCCGCGAGAGCATCTCGACGACCGCGAGGTCGTGCGAGATGAAGATGCACGCGAAGCCGTGCTCGCGCTGCAGCTCGGCGAACAGCTCGAGGACCTTGGCCTGGACCGAGACGTCGAGCGCCGAGGTCGGCTCGTCCGCGACGAGGAGCTTGGGGCTCAGGGCGAGCGCACGGGCGATGCCCACGCGCTGACGCTGACCGCCCGAGAGCTCGTGCGGGTAACGGTTGCGCATCGCTCGCGGCAGGTGCACCTGGTCGAGGAGCTCCTCGATGCGCTTCTGCAGCTCCTTGCCCTTGGCGACCTTGTGCAGCAGGAGCGGCTCGCCGATCGACTCGCCCACGGGCAGGCGCGGGTTGAGCGAGGAGCCCGGGTCCTGGAAGACGATCGACACGTCCTGGCGCACCTTGCGCAGGTTCGCGGGCGAGATTCCGACCATGTCGTGGCCGTTGACCTTGAGGGTCCCCTCGACCGCGGGCAGCAGGCCGACGACGGCGCGTCCGACGGTCGTCTTGCCCGAGCCCGACTCGCCCACGAGGCCCACGACCTCGCCCTCGGCGATGTCGAGGTCGATCTTGTCGACCGCGCGGAAGGCGGGCGTGCG
>JAJUHG010000180.1 GCA_029267995.1 Micrococcales bacterium | reverse complement strand
TGGGACACCTCGACGCGCGAGCGACTCGTCGTCGAAGGCGAGCACTACCGGCTCGACGGCGCGAAGCGCGGCCCGCGGCCCGCGCACGACATGAGCATCTGGGTCGGCGCCTACAAGCCCCGCATGCTGCGGCTCGTGGGCCAGAAGGCGGACGGCTGGTTACCCTCGCTCAGCTACCTGCGCTCCCCGCAGGACCTCGGCGACGGGAACGCGCGGATCGACGAGGCGGCCCGTGCGGCCGGACGGGACCCACGCGATATCAGGCGTCTGCTCAACGTCGGTCCCTTGCCGGGTGGGGTGAGCGACTGGGCCGAGCAGCTCGCGGGGCTCGCGCTCGAGCACGGCGTGAGCGTCTTCATCCTCGGGTCCGACGACGACGGCGTCCTGCGCGCCTTCGGCGAGGAGGTCGGCCCCGCGGTGCGCGAGCTCGTCGCGCGCGAGCGCAGGCCAGCGGCGTAGCTCGTGGACCTCGGCCACCCGGTACGACTCGGCGTCCGGCTCGAGCTCGACGCGGATCCGGCGCACCTCGTCGAACGGGCCCGCCTTGCCGAACGGCTCGGGCTCGACCTGGTCGCGGTCCGGGAGCCGACAAGTTCCCGCGCGCCCGACGGCCAGGCGCCCGGAGTGACGCGTGCGGTCGCCCCGAGGCTCGGGGCCGGACCGGGCGAGCCCGCGAGCTCGACCGAGGAGCAGCGTGCGCCCCTCGACACGTGGACTGTGCTCTCGTGGGTCGCAAGCAGCACCGAGTCGGTGACCCTCCTCGCGCTCGGGCTCGACCTCGGTTTACGGCCCGCACCCGTCCTCGGGCGGGCCGCGGCGAGCCTCGACCGGCTGAGCGACGGGCGCCTCGAGATCGGGCTCGGGACCCCGGACGAGGAGGGCCTGCTCGCCGAGGCGGTCGAGGCGGTGCGTGGCATCCTCGAGGCGGGCGGGCCCGAGCCGCTCGACCTCGACGGTGAGCACCTCGTGCTCCGGGGTGCCCAGCGCGGCCCGGCGCCTGCGCACGAGATCCCGCTCTGGCTCGACCTCCCTGCGGCACCCGAGGAGAGTCGCAACCCGGCTCGCGCTGAGGGCAGGACCGAGCCTGGACGCGTCGAGCTTGTCGGCACGCATGCGGACGGTGTCGTGCTTCGACAGGACACCCGTCGCGTCGCCTCGCTCGATCGAGCCGCCCGCGCGGCAGGCCGCGCGCCTGACGAGGTCCAGCGGCTCCTCGAGCTCACCGCTCAGGCACCCGGTTCGCCGGAGGAGCTCGCGGAGGAGCTCACGCGGCTCGCGCTCGAGGACGGTGTCTCGACGTTCCTCCTCCCGGACTCGGTCGAGCTGCAGCTCTTCGCCGAGCAGGTCGTGCCGCGGGTCCGCGCGCGGGTCGCAGCGGCGCGTGAGCGTTCGGGCGTCGTCGTCGGCGTCCCGGTCCCCGCACGGGTGAGGGTGCGCCGTCGTCCCGGGATCGACTACGACGCCGTCCCTGCGGGCGTGCCGGCGGTCGAGCCGGGGGCAGCGCGGTTCGCCGAGCTGCGCAACACCTACCTGCGCGGAGGCGACCCTGGTCTCGTGCTCGTGCCGCGCAGCACCGAGGAGCTCGCGGCGGCTCTTGCCTTCGCGCGCGAGCAGGAGGTCCCGCTCGGGGTGCGCAGCGGCGGGCACGGGGTGTCTGGTCGCTCGACGAACGCCGGGGGCGTCGTCGTCGACCTCTCCCGCTTCGACTCTATCCAGGTGCTCGACCCCGCGACGCGCCTCGTGCGCGTCGGGGCGGGGGCCCGCTGGGCCCAGGTCGCCGCGGCCCTCGCCCCGCACGAGCTCGCGATCACCTCGGGCGACTCGGGTGGCGTGGGTGTGGGCGGTCTCGCGACGGCGGGTGGCATCGGCTGGTACGCCCGCAAGCACGGCCTGACGATCGACCGCGTGCGCGCCGTCGACGTGGTCCTTGCCGACGGCACGGCGCTGCGGGCGTCGCCGTCGGAGCACCCCGAGCTGTTCTGGGGCATGCGCGGCGCAGGCGGCAACCTCGCCGTCGCGACGTCTTTCGACATCGAGGCGCACGCCGGCGGGCCGCTCGGCTTCGCCCAGCTCGTCCTCGATGCGAGCCACGTCGCGAGGTTCCTCGAGCGGTGGGGCGAGGCCGTCGAGACCGCGTCGCGCGACGTCACGAGCTTCCTGCTCATGGGCAGGCCGCGTCCCGGTGAGCCCCCCGTCGCGCAGGTCATGGTTGCGGTCGACTCACCGAACCCCGAGACCGTGATCGCACACCTCGAGCCGTTCGCGCGCATCGCGCCGTTGCTCGACCAGGCGGTCCGCATCGCCCCGTACCGCGGGATCATCGTCCCTCCGTCCGGGCCGCACCGGGGCGAGGGGGAGCCGGTGTCGAGGTCCTCGCTCGTCGCACACATGTCTGGGCCGGTCGCTCGCGCGGCCGAGCAGGTCGTGACGAGCGGCGCGGCGTTCTTCTTCCAGGTGCGCGCCGTGGGCGGGGCAGTCTCGGACGTCCCGGCCGAGGCGACCGCGTACGCGCATCGCGGCGCCCGGTTCTCGCTCATCGGCATCGGCGCGTCCCGTGCCCAGCTCGACCCCGTGTGGGACGAGCTGCACGCGCACGCCGAGGGCCTCTACCTGAGCTTCGAGACCGACCCGCGCCCTGAACGGCTGCACGACGCCTTCCCGCGAGCGACGCTCGCTCGGCTGCGCGCGGTCAAGGAGCGCTACGACCCGGGCAACCTCTTCCGCGACAACTTCCCCGTGGTCCGCTGAGCCTCGCGCTCCGGGCGGCGCGCACCGGTGCCATGCTGGTCAGATGGAGGCCCGGGTGCCGTGGAGCAGCGCCGCGGGAGGGACGCTCCTCCTCGCGGTCGGCCTCGTCATGCTGCTCGCGGTGCGCGGGCCCGTCGAGGTCGTCGTCCTGCTCGCGGCGGTCGGCCTCCTCCTCGCGGGCCTCGTGCGGATCGTGGGGGTGCACGAGCCCGCACCGTGGCGAGCCCGCTGGCTCGACGTCGCTCTCGGGGTCGGCATGCTCGTGGGCGCCGGGGTCGCGGCCCTGTGGCACGCCGCGCCGCTGCGGGCCCTCGCGTGGGTGCTCGCGGCGATCCTCGTCGCGAACGGTCTGGCCTCGATCGCACGAGGACTTGCCGCGCGGGGCTCGAAGGCGCGGGCCCCTGAGGCGCAGGGGTCGAGGGCGCGCGACCCGGAGGCGTGGGACCCGGAGGCGCGGGGCCCGGAGGCGCGAGGCCCGGAGGCGCGGGACCCGGAGCTGCGTGACCCGCAGGCGCGGCTCGGCGGTGCGCGGGGCGAGCGTGGCACGGCGGTGCTCTCGGGCCTCACGTCCCTCGTCGTGGGCGTGCTCGTCCTCGTGTGGCCGCGGCTCTCGCTCGCGGTGTTCGCGCTCGTGGTCGGGTTCTGGCTCGCGCTCACCGGACTGAGCCTCGTCCTCGCGGGGCCGCGCCGGCCGCGCACCACGAGCCGTCTCGTGCCCTCGGCCCTCGCTCTCGTGCTCGCGCTCGCGCTCGCGGCAGGCACGGTCGCGCTCCACCGTCTCGACCCGCGCGCCGAGCCCGACGCGTTCTACACCCCGCCGCTCGCGGTCCCGAGCGAACCCGGTCGCCTCGGGCGCGCCGAGGCGCTGCCTGCGGCACGGGTTCCTGAGGGGCTGCGCGGCTGGCGGATCCTCTACACCTCGACCGACGGCGCGGGGCGCCCGACGGTCGTGAGCGGGACGGTCCTCGCCCCGCCTCTCGGGACGCCGCCAGCGACCGGCTCCTCGGACGTCGGGCCGCTCCCCGACGCTGGGCGACCCTCGGACCCGGCGCCGCCCGGGGGCAGCCCGCCGCCCCAGGGCCCCGGCTCGCCATCGTCCACCGCCTCGCCGTCGGACGTCGGTCCACCTGCGGGCTTCGAGACGCCGCGAGCGGACGAGGCACTCGCCGGCGAGGGCCCCGCCCCCGAGGGGCCCTCGACGTCGCGCGGGACGGTCGACGTCACCGACGCCACGGCCGGTCGCGGACTCGGCCCCGAGGGCGCTGCGGCGAACGGGTTCCCGGTCGTCTCGGTCGCGCACGGCACGACGGGGGTCGTCCCGCGCTGCGCCCCGTCCCTTGCGACCGACCCCTTCGGCGACGGCGCGTCCGCAGCCCTCGCGCGGCTCGTCGCCGAGGGGTGGGTCGGGGTGACCTCGGACTACGTGGGGCTCGGCACGCGCGGGCCGCACGGCTACCTCGTGGGCCCCGACGCGGCGCACGACGTCCTCGACGCGACCCGCGCGGCGGGAGAGCTCGAGGGGCTCGCGCTGAGCGACCGCACGGTCGTGTGGGGGCATTCCCAAGGTGGGCACGCCGCCTTGTGGACCGGGATCGAGGCGCCGTCGTACGCACCCGAGCTCGAGGTTCTCGGCGTCGCGGCCTTCGCGCCAGCAGCAGACCTGGTCCCGCTCGCCCGCGGGGTGCGCTCGACGGTCGGCGGCAAGCTCGTCTCGGCGTACATCGCGGCCTCGTGGGCCGAGTATGACGACCTCGACCTCGACGGGCTCGTCACGCCCGGGTACGTCGGCGTCGTGCGCCGTATCGAGGGGCACTGCTTCGACGGGGCGAACGCGCTCGGGGCGTTCGCGATCGCGAGCCAGCTCACCGAGGAGGTGTTCCGGCCCGAGGTGTGGGACGGGGAGGTCGTCGAGCTGCTGCGCGCCAACACGCCCGAGGGTGATGTCGCCACGCCCGTGCTGATCGCCCAGGGGACCGCCGACCGGCTCGTGCTCGCCGACCAGCAGCGGGACTTCGTCGCGCGCCGGTGTGCCGCGGGCCAGGCGATCGACTTCCGCGAGTACGCGGGGCTCGACCATGTCCCGCTCGTCGAGGCGGGATCGCCTCTCACGGACGAGCTGCTCGCGTGGACCCAGGACCGGCTCACGGGGCAGCCGCCGACGCCGAGCTGTTGACCGGGTCCGCTCGAGCCCTCGCGGACGGCGGACCCGTCGTGGGGGCAGGCTGGCCGAGCC
>JAJUHG010000179.1 GCA_029267995.1 Micrococcales bacterium | reverse complement strand
GAGCGAGTGCGGGTCCTCGTCGCCGTCCTCGGGGGAGGGCACGGGGACCTTCGTGCCGTCGGGGCCGACGACGACGATCCGCGGGGCCTGCTCCTTCGGGGCCTCGTCGGCACCAGGCTGGGCGGCGTCCTCACGCGCGGCGTCCTCGCGTGCCGCGACCTCGGGCGCGCGGTCCTCGGGGTCGGTCTGCTGCGTCTCCATACCCCCAGTGTGCCTCGCGCGCGTCTCAGGGGCTAAGGGCCGTCGTCGTGGGACTGCGCCACGCGATAGTTTCTTCGCATGGCTTCGATAGATAGTCCGGCGCATCGCCGCTCCCTCGCCGAGCACGCCGAACGACTCTTCCGCTTCGGCGAGGCGAGCCGCACCCCGCTCGGCTTCGGCTGGCTCGGCGACGACGGCGCGCTCGAGCCGGCCCGCCCGGTCGAGCTGTGGATCACGTGCCGGATGACGCACGTCTACGCGCTCGCGGCACTCCTCGGCCGGCCCGGCGCCACCGAGCTCGTCGACCACGGCGTCGCGGCCCTCACTGGCGCCTTCGCCGACAGCGAGCACGGCGGCTGGTTCCCCGCGCTCGATCCCGCGAGCGGTGCGCCCACGAGCGAGGTCAAGGACGCCTACCCGCACGCCTTCGTGATCCTCGCCGCCTCGAGCGCCGCCGCGGCGGGGCGGCCCGGGGCGCGCGAGCTGCTCGACGAGGCGCTCGCGGTGAGCCTCGAGCACTTCTGGGACGAGGCCGCCGGGATGGTCGTCGAGTCGTGGGACCGCACGTTCACCGAGCCTGAGGCCTACCGCGGGATCAACGCGAACATGCACACGGTCGAGGCCTACCTCGCGGCGTGGGGCGTGACGCGCGAGCGGGCGTGGCTCGACCGTGCACTGCGCATCGTCGAGCGGGCCATCGCCTTCGCGCGGGCGAACTCGTGGCGCCTGCCCGAGCACTTCGACCCGGACTGGCAGCCGCTGCTTGACTACAACAAGGACGCCCCCGCGCACCCCTTCCGCCCGTACGGCGCGACGATCGGTCACTGGCTCGAGTGGGCGCGCCTGACGCTGCACGCCCGCGCCGAGCTGCTCGCGCTCGGCGAGGACCCCCCCGCGTGGTTGCTCGACGACGCGACCGCGTTGTTCGACGCGGCCGTGCGCGAGGGGTGGGCGGCCGACGGCGAGCCGGGCTTCGTCTACACGGTCGACTGGGACGGGCGCCCGGTGGTGCGTGAGCGCATGCACTGGGTGCTGTGCGAGGCGCTCGGCGCGGCCGCGGCGCTGCACGAGGCGACCGGGGACGAGCGCTTCGTCGAGCCCTACCTCGCGTGGTGGAGCTATGCGGAGGAGCACTTCGTCGACGACGACGGCGGCTCGTGGTGGCACGAGCTGTCACCTCGCCATGAGGTCTCGCGCACCGTGTGGGACGGCAAGGCGGACCTCTATCACGCGGTCCAGGCGACCCTCGTGCCGCGGCTCCCGCTCGCCCCCGCGCTCGCCCCTGCCCTCGCCGCCGGCCTCCTGCGCCCCTGACCCCCAACCCCCAACTCCGCCCCCCACCAAGCGCCCCGCCCCCGTCCAGCCCGCACCCCTCCCGCCAGTAAGTGAGGATTCCCCGAGTTAGTGACGGAATAGTCACTAACTCGGGGAATCCTCACTCACTCGGCTGAAGGGCGCAGGGCAGGTGGGGTAGGGCGGCTGGTGGGCGGAGGGGGCGAGGTCAGGGGATCCGGTGCGCGTCCGGCGACAGAGGCCTCAGGATGCCGGTGGGACCAGGAGGAGCTTGCCGAGCACCTCGCCCGACTCGAGCAGCTCGTGCGCCTCGCCCGCGCGGTCCATCGGCAGGCTCGCATGCACGACGGGCCGCACCCGCCCTGCGGCGACGAGCGGCCACACGTGCTCGCGCAGCGCAGCGACGATCTCGGCCCGCTCGGCGAGCGGGCGCGAGCGCAGGGTCGTCCCCGCGACCGTGAGCCGCTTCGTGAGCATCCGGCCGAGGTCGATCTCGCCTCGCCGCCCACGCTGCAGACCGATCACGACGAGCCGCCCGCCCGTCGCGAGGCAGCGCAGGTTCGCCTCGAGCCCGCCCGCCCCGAGCACGTCGAGGACGACGTCGACCCCCGCACCCTCGGTCGCCTCGCGGACCCGGGCGACGACGTCGTCGTCGGCGTAGGGGATCGTGACCTCGGCGCCAAGCGCGGCGACCCGGGCGCATCGGGCCTCGTCGCGCGCGGTCGCGAGGACCCGCGCCCCGAGCGCGCTCGCGAGCTGGACCGCGAACGACCCGACGCCCCCCGAACCGCCGTGCACGAGCACGGTCGAGCCCGCGCGCAGGCCGCCGACGTCGACGAGGTTCGACCACGCGGTCGCGGCGGCCTCGGGGAGCGCCGCGGCGTCGCGCAGCGAGACGCCGTCGGGCACGGGCATGACGAGCTCCGCCGCGACGCTCACGCGCTCGGCGTAGCCCCCGCCCGGCAGAAGCGCGCACACCTCGTCGCCCGAGCGCCACGTCTCGACACCGTCGCCGACGGCGACCACGCGCCCCGAGACCTCGAGCCCGGGCCACTCGGGCGCGCCCGGCGGCGGCGGGTAGTGCCCCTCGCGCTGGAGGATGTCCGCCCGGTTGACCCCCGCAGCGGCGACCTCGACGAGGATCTCGCCTGGCCTCACGTCGGGCTCTGGCACGGTCGACCACTCGATCGAGCGAGGCCCACCGGGTGCCGTGATGACCGCTGCGCGCATGCAACAAGCCTAGGTGCGCGGCATGACAACGATTTCGAGGGGTGAGTTATCGGCACACATCTGACAAACTCAGCCCCCGGGGCTAATGGCAGGGGCGAGCCCGGCCGATGAATGGGGGAACGGCACAGGTCCGCCCCATGCGGACCGTCTTACGCCGAGGCCACGGTCGAGCAGGTCCGCGGTCGAGTGGGAGAGGTGGACCATGTTGCGCAGGTTGAGCGTCCGAGGGAAGATCCTCGCGACCCTCGCCGTGCCCGTCCTCGTCCTCGTCTTTGCGGCGGTGTTCATCTCCGCACAGTCGCTTCGAGAGGTTCAGGTCGCGCGAGCTATCTCCGGGGCGCTCGACGCCCTGCAGGTCAACCGCGTGTTCGTCGAGGCGCTCCAAGCCGAGCGTGAGGCAGGCGTGCTGCACTCGGGCGAGATCCGGCTCGAACGACGCCTGCCGTTCCTCGACGAGGAGGAGCGCCTGAGCTCCTCGGAGGAGCGCGAGCGCCGGGTGCGCGCCGAGGAGCGCGAGGCGCGCTTCGCGACCCTCGTCGAGGCGACCGACTCGACGATGAGCCGCGCGCACGACCAGCTGCGCAAGATCAACTTCGACGTGCTCGACCCCCTCGTGCGCGAGGCCGTCGAGAGCACGATCACGGCCGCCGAACGCATCCCCGACGTGCGTGCCTCGGTCCGGTCCGGAAACCTCGCGCCCAACCTCGTGGACCGGCAGTACTCGCTCGTCCTGACCGAGATCGTCCAGGTCGTCGAGCAGCTCGCCGGAACGATCGACAACCGTTCGCTCGGCACGTACCTCGCGGCCGCGGCGCTCGTCGAGCAGACGGTCGAGCGGATCGTCAACGAGCGAGGCTTCGGTCTGTACGCGCTCGAGGGCGACGGGCGTGAGGCGTCCGCACGTGACTACCTCATCAACCTGTTCCCCGACACGAACTCGACGCACGCCCGTGCCCGGGTCGCTGTCGCGAACCTTGGCGACCCGTCGATCGAGATGCCCGACTGGGGTGCCGAGTCGACCGCGTTCACCGACTTCCAGAACCTGCGCTCACGTCTGCAGACCTCGACCCTCCAGGACTGGGAGGCGGTCTCCGAGGATCTCTGGGTCGAGCAGGCCACGATCGAGGTCAAGGCGCTCGAGTCGACCAGGTCCGGACTGTGGAGCGCGGCGCAGCGCAACGCCCAGGCCGCCCAGGGTGCCGCGCTGTCCCAGGCGACCCTGACGATCCTGCTCGCGGTCGCGGCGCTCGTCGTCTCGGTCGGTCTCGCACTGCTCATCGCGCGGTCGATCGTCGTCCCGCTCGACCGACTCACCGAGGCCGCGGCCGAGGTCCGCGACCAGCTGCCCCGACTCGTCGAGCAGGTCGCGACACCTGGTGAGGGTCCCGACCTGACGCTCGTGCAGATCCCCGTCGAGTCGACCGACGAGATCGGGCGCCTTGCCGGCGCGTTCAACGAGGTCAACCAGAAGACGATCGAGGTCGCCCAGGAGCAGGCCGCGCTGCGTGGCTCGATCGCGGAGATGTTCGTCAACGTCGCCCGCCGCGACCAGGTGCTCCTCAACCGCCAGCTGAGCTTCATCGACACGCTCGAGCGCGAGGAGGAGGACCCGAACACCCTCGCGAACCTCTTCCGCCTCGACCACCTCGCGACCCGGATGCGTCGTAACGCGGAGTCGCTCCTCGTGCTCGCGGGGATCGACTCGGGCCGACGCGTGCGCGGCTCGATGCCCCTGTCGGACGTGATCCGTACCGCGTCCTCGGAGATCGAGCAGTACGACCGGATCAACCTCCAGCTCGGTGTCGACCCGCAGATGCACGGCTTCAACTCGCTGCCTGCGGCGCACCTGCTCGCCGAGCTCATGGAGAACGCGACGGTGTTCTCCGAGCCCGGGACGCCCGTCGACGTCGTGACCTCGGCCGAGATCGAGTTCATCACGGTCACGATCATCGACCGCGGGCTCGGTATGAGCGCCGAGGACATCAAGGACGCCAACGCCCGCATCCGGGAGAGCTCGGCGACCGACGTGATCGGTGCGCAGCGCCTGGGTCTGCACGTGGTCGCCCGCATCGCGACCCGCCTCGGCACGAAGGTCGTCTTCGCGAAGGCCGACGGCGAGGGCGGTACGCAGGTGCGTGTCCGCTTCCCGCGCGCGCTCTTCGTCGACGACGCCCAGGACGCCCAGCCGCACGCGGGTGGTCGCCTGCTGAGCGCCGAGGAGCTCGCCGCCGAGGCGCCCGCCGCCCAGCCGGTCGACCTCGAGGCGCTCACCGACGGCACGACGGGCCTCGGCCTGCCCCGCCGT
>JAJUHG010000178.1 GCA_029267995.1 Micrococcales bacterium | reverse complement strand
GCGGCGACGTCGAAGTCGGCCTCGGGCCAGCTCAGGTCGAGACTCTCGAGCGCGTCGAGGAGCAGCTCGGTCACGGCGAGCCGCGCGAACCACTTGCGGTCCGCGGGCACCGCGTACCACGGGGCATGCGGGGTACTCGTGCGGTCGAGCACGGCCTGGTACGCCGCGGTGTAGTCGTCCCAGCGCAGGCGTTCGTCGACGTCACCGGGGTTGTACTTCCAGTGCTTGTCCGTGCGCTCGAGACGCTCGCGCAGTCGCTCCTTCTGCTCGGTGGGAGAGACCAGGAGCGCGACCTTGACGAGGGCTGTGCCCTGCTCGACGAGCTCGGCCTCGAAGGCGTTGATCTCCTCGTAGCGAGGCTCCCACTCCGCGCGCGGCACGAGCTCGTGGACCCGTACGACGAGCACGTCCTCGTAGTGCGAGCGGTCGAACACCCCGATCTTGCCCGGCGCGGGCAGCGCTTTGCGGATGCGCCACAGGTAGTGGTGCGCGAGCTCGGTGGGTGTGGGCTTGCCGAAGGACTTGAGCTGGACGCCCTGCGGGTCGACCATGCCGATCACGTGCCGCACGATCCCGCCCTTGCCCGCGGTGTCCATGCCTTGCAGCACGAGGAGCACCGAGCGCCTCCCGCCCGTGCGGCCGTGCGCGTGCAGCTTCTCCTGCAGCTCGGAGAGCTGCTCGCCGCGCTCGGCGAGGAGCTTCTCGGCGTCCTTGCGGCTGCCGACCCAGCCGGGTGTCGCCCGGTGGTCGTAGCCGGACAGGTCGAGCCCCTCGGCCCGCAGGGCCTCACGCGCGGGTGTCGTCCACCGACCCATGCCCCACCTCCTTCGCGGTCGTCGGAAGACTAGCGCCGGGCGGGGTTGCGCAGCACGAGGATCGAGCGGTCGAGGAGCGGCATGCGGTTGCCCGCCTCGAAACGGGTGCCCGGCGCGTGCTCGAGCGCGGTGTCGATCTCGAGCTCCCACGCGGGAGCGAGCTCTGGGCCGGGCAGGGTCAGCTCGACCGGCTCGGGCTGGCCGTTGAAGCACAGCAGAAGGTCGTCGCCGACCACCCGCCGTCCGTACCGGTCGGGTTCGTCGATCGCTGCGCCGTTGACGAACATCATGACGGCGCGGGACGCGGGGGCGTCCCATACCTCGGGCGACATGGGCGAGCCGTCGGGCCCGAACCACGCGAGGTCGGGCCGGCCGTCGTGGCCCGTGGTCCCGGTGAAGAAGCGACGTCGGCGCAGCACGGGGTGGCGCCCGCGCAGTGCGACGAGGCGCCGGGTGAAGTCGAGGAGGCTCTCGCGGTCCTCGTCGAGGTCCCAGTCGACCCACGTCGTCTCGTTGTCCTGGCAGTAGCCGTTGTTGTTCCCACCCTGCGTGCGCCCGAGCTCGTCGCCGTGCGAGATCATCGGGACGCCCTGGGAGACCAGGAGCGTCGTGAGCAGGTTGCGCTGCTGGCGTGCGCGCAGCGCGCGCACCTCGGGGTCGTCGGTCGGGCCCTCGACGCCGCAGTTCCACGAACGGTTGTGCGACTCGCCGTCGTTGTTGTCCTCGCCGTTGGCCTCGTTGTGCTTCTCGTTGTAGGACACCAGGTCGGCGAGCGTGAAGCCGTCGTGCGCCGTGACGAAGTTGACCGAGGCGATCGGCTTGCGCCCCGTGTGCTCGTAGAGGTCGGCCGAGCCGGTGAGCCGGGTCGCGAGCTCGCCGAGCGTCCCGGGCTCGCCCCGCCAGAAGTCGCGCACCGAGTCGCGGAACTGTCCGTTCCACTCGCTCCACAGGGCCGGGAACCCGCCCACCTGATACCCACCGTCCCCGAGGTCCCACGGCTCGGCGATGAGCTTGACCTGGGAGATCACGGGGTCCTGGTGGACGAGGTCGAAGAAGGCCGAGAGGCGGTCGACCTCGTGGAACTGTCGGGCGAGGGTCGCGGCGAGGTCGAAACGGAAGCCGTCGACGTGCATCTCGGTGACCCAGTAGCGCAGCGAGTCCATGACGAGCTGGAGCACGTGCGGGGACCGCATGAGCAGCGAGTTCCCCGTCCCGGTCGTGTCGTAGTAGTGGCTCGGGTCATCCTCGACGAGCCGGTAGTAGGAGGCGTTGTCGATCCCGCGCAGGCTCAGGGTCGGTCCGAGGTGGTTGCCCTCTGCGGTGTGGTTGTAGACGACGTCGAGGATGACCTCGATGCCCGCGTCGTGGAGCGTCTTGACCATGGCCCGGAACTCCTGGACCGCCTGGCCGGGCCCGCGGTAGGCCGCGTAGCCGTTGTGCGGGGCGAAGAAGCCGATCGTGTTGTAGCCCCAGTAGTTCGACAGTCCCTTCTCGACGAGCGCGGGGTCGTTGACGAACTGGTGGACCGGCATGAGCTCGACCGCGGTGACACCGAGCGCCGTGAGGTGCTCGACCGTCGCGGGGTGGGCGAGGCCCGCGTAGGTCCCGCGCAGCCGCTCGGGTACCCCCGGGTGGCGCATCGTGAGCCCACGCACGTGCGTCTCGTAGATGACCGAGTCGTGGTACTCGTGCCGCGGGGGGCGGTCGTGGCCCCAGTCGAAGAACGGGCTCACGACGACCGACTTCATCGTGTGCGGCCCGGAGTCCTCCTCGTTGCGTACGGCGGGGTCGTCGAAGGAGTAGGAGTAGAGCGAGGGGTGCGGGCTCACGTGTCCGTCGACCGCCTTCGCGTAGGGGTCGAGCAGGAGCTTGCTCGGGTCGCAGCGGTGGCCGTGCTCGGGGGCGTAGGGCCCGTGCACGCGGAAGCCGTAGCGCTGGCCGGGCATGATGCCGGGCGCGTAGCCGTGCCACACGAAGGCGTCGACCTCGGGCAGCTCGACGCGCGTCTCGGAGCCGTCGTCGTCGAACAGGCACAGCTCGACGCGTTCGGCGACCTCGGAGAACAGGGCGAAGTTCACGCCTGCCCCGTCGTAGGTCGCACCGAGCGGATAGGCAGCTCCGGGCCACAGGTCCATCAGCACAGCGTGCCAGGGACGTGCCGTCCGCGCTTTTCGAGCGACGTCGCAGGTCTGGGCAAGGATGAGGTGTGTGCACCGCAGACCACCGCTCGAGACCTCACGTCCTGGCGAGCCCGGGCGTCTTCAGGGTGTGACCAAGATTCCCTTCGAGCTCGTGGTCGAGCGCCATGGCAGGACGGTCCTGCGCGTGTGCCGTGCGGTCCTGGGTCTCCAGGACGCGCAGGACGCGTGGTCCGAGACCTTCCTCGCGGCGCTGCGTGCGTACCCCGACCTTCCTGCCGGGGCGAACCTCGAGGCGTGGCTCGTGACGATCGCGCACCGCAAGGCGATCGACGTCGTGCGTCGTGCGCGTCCAACCGAGCCGCTCGAGCGCGCCGCGGGCCTTGAGGCTCCCGAGCGTGCCGAGGCTCGCGACCTCGACCTGTGGGCGGCCCTCGCGCGGCTCGCACCCAAGCAGCGCCAGGCGGTCGCGTACCACTTCCTCGCGGGGCTCGCGCACCGCGAGGTCGCCGAGATCGTCGGGGGCACGGAGGCCGCGGCGCGGCGCGCGTGCGCGGACGGCGTCGCCGCGCTGCGCCGGGCGCTCGGGGCTGATCCAGGACGGAGGCAGGAACCATGAACGAGATCGAGCGGGACGAGGCGAGCGAGGTGCGCGGGTGGTTCGTGGGGCTCGAGCCCGACGACGGCGAGCTCACCCGCCTGCGCGCAGACCTCGCGGAGCGGGCCGCCGACGCCGATCTGGTCGACCTGGCGTACGCGACCGTGCGCACGCCGATCGGTGCAGTGCTGCTTGTCGCGAGCCGGGCGGGGGTCGTGCGGCTCGCGTTCGAGAACGAGGACCACGACGCGGTGCTCGCGGGCCTGGCCGCGAGCGTGAGCCCGCGCGTGCTCGAGGTGCCGGGCAGGCTCGCGCAGGCGGCGCGTGAGCTCGAGGAGTACTTCGCGGGCCGGCGGCGCCGGTTCGACGTCCCGGTCGACCTGAGCCTCGCGCGGGGCTTCGGCGCCGCGGTCGTCGCGCATCTGCCGAGCATCGACTTCGGGCGCACCGAGAGCTACGCGGCTGTCGCGGCCGCGGTCGGGAGTCCGCGGGCGGTCCGTGCGGTCGGCAGCGCGTGCGCACGCAACCCGGTGCCGATCTTCGTGCCGTGCCACCGGGTCGTGCGCTCGGACGGGACCTTCGGCGCGTACCGGGGTGGGCACGAGGCGAAGCGCTTCCTGCTCGAGCTGGAGTCCGCCGCGTGAGCGGGCCCGTCGTCGGCCCCGACGGGAAGGCCCGCACGCCGTGGGCCTACGGCGACCCGCTCCTGCTCGAGTACTACGACACCGAGTGGGGCATGCCCGTGCGCGACGAGCAGGGTCTGTTCGAGCGCCTGTCGCTCGAGGCCTTCCAGTCGGGGCTGTCGTGGCTCGTCGTGCTGCGCAAGCGACCGGCCTTCCGCGAGGCGTTCGCGGGCTTCGACCCCGAGCGAGTCGCGGCCTTCGACGACGACGACGTCGCGCGCCTGCTCGGCGACGCGCGGATCGTGCGCAACGCCGCGAAGATCCGCGCGACGATCGGCAACGCCCGCGCGACCCTCGCCCTGCGCGCCGACGGCGGCCTCGCCGAGCTCGTGTGGTCCGCGCGCCCCGAGCGCACCCCGGTCCCGCGGACGACGGACGAGGTCCCCACGACGATCCCCGAGTCCGTCGCGCTCGCGCGCGAGCTGCGTCGACGCGGCTTCAGGTTCGTGGGCCCGACCACGGTCTTCGCTCTCATGGAGGCCGCCGGGATCGTCGACACGCACCTTGTGGGCAGCCATCGCCGGGGCGCCTCAGGGGTGTGGCCCGAGTGAAGCAGCTCGCGACCACCGGACCGCTGCCCGCCGCCCCGATGCTCGCGGCGCTCGCCGCGCACTCGCTCCCGGGGATCCAGGAGACCTCGGGCTCGACCGTGCGCCGCCTCCTCGAGGTCGACGGCACGGTGGTCCCGGTCGAGATCGAGATCACCGACGGCCACGTCGCCTGGCGCCCGCCCGCGGGGTTCCCGGACGCTACGCTCGCGCGCGTTGAGCACACGCTGCGCCGCTGGCTCGACCTCGACCGCGACCTTGCTCCCGTGCACGCGCACCTCGCGGGCGACCCACGGCTCGCCCCGCTCGTCGAGCG
>JAJUHG010000177.1 GCA_029267995.1 Micrococcales bacterium | reverse complement strand
CGCTACGTCGCGATGACCCGAGCGACCGACCAGCTCGTGCTCTTGGAGTGCAGGTCTTGATACGTGGGCGCTTGCAGTGCTCATGCGCGAAACTGCCCCGCGAGGTGTGACCAGTCGGTACCATCGCGCTCATGACGACGGACAAGCGCTCGGTGATTGAAGATATCAACTTCGGTGGCCGAACGGCAGAAGAGGAATCTAAGAAGCTCTCGCACTACTTCGTCGAGACTGAGCAATGGCGGAAAGTCTGGGAGGACGAGGTAGACATTGTCTTCGCCCCAAAAGGTGGTGGCAAGAGTGCAATCTACAGCATGCTTGTCTCGCGGGACGGAGAGCTCTTCGACCGAGGCATTGTCTTGGTGCCTGGCGAGAATCCGACCGGCGCCACGGCTTTTGAGCCAATCCAGAGTTCACCACCGACGAGCGAGGATGAATTCATCCGAATCTGGCGTTTGTACTTCCTTGTCTTGCTAGTCGATGAACTAGTGAACTATGACGTCAGGTCACCTAAACTGCAGGAAGTGCGCGATGCGCTCGCTTCAGTTGGCCTTACCGAGGGCTCAAAGCAGAAGAGGAGGCTGATCGTACGGGTACGTGACGCATTAAAGAACTTCTTCAGCCCAAACGCGCTCGAGACCGGACTGAGCCTCGATCCCATCACGGGAGCCCCCACGAAAATATCCGCACGGGTTACGTTCAACGAACCTACTGTCGAGGAGGAGCGGGAAGGAACTCTTTCAGTCGATTCATTGTATGAGTTGGTCGATGAAGTCCTGAAGGGTGAAGACCTTCGAGTTTGGCTCATTCTCGATCGCCTTGATGTCGCCTTCGCTGCTTCGCCTGAGCTGGAAGCTAGCGCACTACGTGCGCTCTTTCGCGTGTATCGACTCATCGAACCGCTCGAGCAGATTCGGCTCAAGATCTTCCTCAGAAGTGACATCTGGGCCGAGATCACCTCGGGTGGATTCCGAGAGACCAGTCACTTCACTCGAGATATGACCATCGAGTGGAGCAAGCCCGGATTGCTGAAGCTCATCGTGCAGAGGCTCGTTCAAAGTGAGGCTCTGGTCAAGGATCTGGATATCGACCCGTCAGCAGTTGTCGCGTCGTCCCAAGAGCAACAACGCATCTTCGACAAGGTGTTTCCAGCCCAAGTTGACGCTGGCTCGCGCAAACCGGCTACATTTGATTGGGCGCTCTCGCGCACTCAGGACGGCAAAGAAGTCGTCGCGCCTCGCGAGTTGATTCATCTCTTTAACACCGTTCGCGATCGGCAGTTGGATAGAATTGACACCGGACAATCTAGTGCTGCGGGGCTCCCGCTCTTCGAGGCGCAGGCGTTCCGCGATGCTCATCCTGAGGTGTCTGAAACCAGACTGCAGAGAACCATTTATCCAGAGTTCCCGTGGCTCAAGGACTGGCTGGAGGCCCTCCGAGGTCAGCGGACGCTGCAGGACGTCGTGAGTCTTCAAGAGCTATGGGGTGTGGACCGTGGAGAGGTCGAGTCGAGAATCCGGAGACTTCTCGATGTGGGGTTCTTCGAAGAGCGCGGCTCGGCTGTTCAGCGTACGTATTGGGTACCCTTCCTTTATCGGCCCGCACTCGAACTCGTGCAGGGAGCGGCAGATGGTCTTCGTGACCGGGCAGGCCTGCAGCCTGACGAGGATGAGTGAGACGCTATTCTCAGCTTCGAGTCCGCGTTTCGTCAGGAGGTAATCGCCTATCACACATCACATATTCGTACACGCGGCACCGTGACGGCAGAATAGGCGACTATCCCGAATGGACGGGTCGCAGTTTGTTCTTCAGTCTGGTCACTTCCTCGGTCCCGCGACGTACTCACGCAGGTGCTGTGCGGTCAGGGTATCGCCCCGCTCGACGAGCTCGGGGGGCGAACCCTCGAACACGACCCGACCGCCGTCGTGCCCGGCCCCCGGCCCGAGGTCGATGATCCAGTCGGCGTGCGCCATGACCGCCTGGTGGTGCTCGATCACGATCACAGACTTGCCCGCGTCCACGAGCCGGTCGAGCAGTGCGAGGAGGTTCTCGACGTCGGCGAGGTGCAGGCCCGTCGTCGGCTCGTCGAGCACGTAGACCCCACCCTTGTCACCCATGTGCGTCGCGAGCTTGAGGCGCTGGCGCTCACCGCCCGAGAGCGTCGTGAGCGGTTGGCCGAGCGTGAGGTAGCCCAGGCCCACGTCGTGCAGCCGCTCGAGGATCGTGCGTGCCGCGGGGGTGCGTGCCTCGCCGTCGGCGAAGAACTCGGCCGCCTCTGCGACGGGCATCGCGAGCACCTCGGCGATGTTCTTGCCCCCGAGCCGGTAATCGAGCACCTCGGGCAGGAAGCGCTCGCCCTCGCACGCCTCGCACACGGTCGTCACGCCCGCCATCATGCCCAGGTCGGTGTAGATGACCCCTGCCCCGTTGCACGCGGGGCACGCGCCCTCGGAGTTCGCGCTGAACAGCGCGGGCTTGACGCCGTTGGCCTTCGCGAAGGCCATGCGGATCGGCTCGAGGAGCCCCGTGTAGGTCGCGGGGTTCGAGCGGCGCGAGCCTCGGATCGCGCCCTGGTCGACGACGATGACGCCCGCGTCGGCAGGCATCGAGCCGTGCACGAGCGAGGTCTTGCCCGAGCCCGCCACACCCGCCACGACGCACAGCACCCCGAGCGGGACGTCGACGTCGACGTCCTGGAGGTTGTGCTGGTTCGCGCCGCGGATCTGGATCGCCCCGTTCGGCGTGCGCACCGATTCCTTGAGCCGTGCGCGGTCCTCGAGGTGGCGGCCGGTGAGGGTGTCGCTCGATCGCAGACCCTCGACGGTCCCGGTGAAGCACACCTCGCCTCCCCCGCTGCCCGCGCCCGGGCCGATGTCGACCACGTGGTCCGCGATCGCGATCGTCTCGGGCTTGTGCTCGATCACGAGCACCGTGTTGCCCTTGTCGCGCAGCGCGAGGAGCAGCTCGTTCATGCGGTGCACGTCGTGCGGGTGCAGGCCGATCGTCGGCTCGTCGAACACGTAGGTCACGTCGGTGAGCGCCGAGCCGAGGTGGCGTACGAGCTTGGTGCGCTGCGCCTCGCCGCCCGAGAGCGTCCCCGAGGGCCGGTCGAGCGAGAGGTAGCCGAGCCCGATGTCGACGAAGGAGTCGAGCGAGGCGGCGAGGGTCTGCGTGAGCGGGGCGACCGACGGGTCGTCGATCCCCCGCACCCACTGCGCGAGGTCGGAGACCTGCATCGCGCACGCCTCGGCGATCGAGATCCCCGCGACCTTCGCGGTGCGCGCGTGCTCGGCGAGGCGTGTCCCCTCGCACTCGGGGCACGTCCCGAAGGTCACGGCACGCTCGACGAAGGCCCTGACGTGGGGCTGCATGGCCTCAGGGTCCTTGCTGAGCATCGACTTGGTGATCTTGGGGACGAGGCCCTCGTAGGTCATGTTCGCCCCGTCGAGCTTGACCTTGGTGGGCTCCTGGTAGAGGAAGCCGTGCAGCTCCTTCTTCGTGAAGTCCTTGATCGGCTTGTCGGGGTCGAACAGGCCCGAGGAGGCGAAGAGCTTGACGTACCAGCCGCCCGCGACGTACCCGGGGACGGTGATCGCGCCCTCGTTGACCGACCTCGTCTCGTCGTAGAGCTGCGTCAGGTCGATGTCGTTGACCCGTCCCATGCCCTCGCAGCGCGGGCACATGCCGCCCAGCTGGGAGAACGTGGCCTTCGTGCGCTTCTTGTTCCCGACGGTGATGGCCCCGCTGCCCTGGACCGAGGGGACGTTGAAGGAGAACGCGTTGGGCGGCCCGACGTGCGGCTCGCTCAGTCGGGAGAAGAGGATGCGCAGCAGGGCGTTGGCGTCCGTGACGGTCCCGAGCGTCGAGCGCGGGTTGTTCCCGAGGCGCTCCTGGTCGACCACGATCGCCGTCGTGAGGCCCTCGAGGAGGTCGACGTCGGGCCGCGCGAGCGTCGGCATGAAGCCCTGCAGGAACGCGCTGTAGGTCTCGTTGATCATGCGCTGGGACTCAGCGGCGATCGTGCCGAACACGAGCGAGCTCTTGCCCGAGCCCGAGACGCCCGTGAAGACCGTGAGCCGGCGCTTGGGGATGTCGAGGTCGATCCCCTTGAGGTTGTTCTCCCGGGCACCGCGGACCCGGATCATGTCGTGGCTGTCGGCAGGCGACGTCAAGAGCAGCTCCTGTCGTGGAGGATCGGTCAGCGGGCGTTGATGCGCAGCAGGTTGCCTGCGGGGTCGCGAAACGCGCAGTCGCGCACCCCGTAGGGCTGGTCCATGGGCTCCTGGACGACGTCGGCCCCGCTCGCCTGGAGCCGCTCGAAGAGCCCGTCGAGGTCGTCCGTCGCGAGCGTCAGCGCGCCATAGCTGCCCTTCGCGACGAGCTCGAGGATCGTACGGCGCTCCTCGTCCGTGATCCCCGGGTCGACTGCGGGCGGGTGCAGCACGATCGAGGTCTCGGGCTGATTCGGCGGGCCCACCGTGATCCACCGCATGCCCTCGTAGCCGACGTCCTGGCGGACCTCGAAGCCGAGCGTGTCGCGGTAGAGGCCGAGCGCCGCCTCGGCGTCGGTGTGGGGCAGGAACGCGTAGTGGATCGTGATGTTCATGACGCTCACGCTAGGGGCGCGACCACGGGGACCGCTTCTCGATTCCTGACCGGTCTGGTCACCTGCTTCGCGAGGCACGGCAAAAGCTCTCCGGCGAGGCGCGTCTGGCCCGCGCGGTAGGCGCTCGGGGGAACGCCGACGAGCTCGCGGAACCGGGTCGAGAAGGTGCCGAGCGAGGAGAAGCCGACCTCGAAGCACACCTCGGTCACGCTCAGGTCGCCCCGGCGCAGGAGCGCCATGGCCCGTTCGACGCGGCGCGTCATGAGGTAGGAGTAGGGCGACTCGCCGAAGGTCGCCCGGAACTCCCGGCTCAGGTGACCTGCGGACATGTGCACGCCGCGCGCGAGCGAGGCGACGTCGAGCGGGCGGGCGTACTCGCGGTCGATCCGGTCCCGCACGCGCCGCAGCCTCGCAAGGTGGGCAAGCCGGGCGGGTTCGACGACGTCGTTCGCGGCGCGTTCCACAAGGACCAGTCTTGCACCGCCGACCGACAGCCTGACGAAGATCGGG
>JAJUHG010000176.1 GCA_029267995.1 Micrococcales bacterium | reverse complement strand
GCAGGTTGCGGCGCACCTCGGCGACCGAGTCTCCCCCGGTCTTCTCGAGGAGCGCGTCGGCGAGCACGAGTGCGACCATCGCCTCGGCGACCACGGCCGCGGGCGGCACGGCGCACACGTCGGAGCGCTGGTGCTGGGCCTTCGCGACGTCTGCGCCGGTCGTGTCGATCGTGTCGAGCGCGCGCGGCACGGTCGAGATCGGCTTCATCGCGGCGCGCACACGCAGCACCTCACCGTTCGACATGCCCCCCTCGATCCCGCCCGCGCGGTTGGTGCGGCGCACGATGCGCCCGTCCGTGCCGCGCTCCATCTCGTCGTGCGCGGCCGAGCCGCGGCGGGTCGCGGTGCGGAAACCGTCACCGACCTCGACCCCCTTGATCGCCTGGATGCCCATGAGCGCAGCCGCGAGGCGCGCGTCGAGCCGGCGGTCGGAGTGCACATAGCTGCCCAGGCCCGTGGGCACCTCGTACGCAAGGACCTCGACGACCCCGCCGAGCGTGTCGCCGTCCTTCTTGCACTCGTCGATCTCGGCGACCATCGCGGCCGAGCTCTCGGGGTGGAAGCAGCGCACGGGGTCCGCGTCGAGGAAGGGCACGTCGTCAGGGCTCGGCAGCTCGACGCCCTCGGGGACCGCGACGGGCCCGATCGCGACGACGTGCGAGACGAGCCGGATGCCCGCAGCCTGCTCGAGAAAGTGTGCCGCGACCGTGCCGAGCGCGACGCGGGTCGCCGTCTCGCGCGCGGACGCGCGCTCGAGCACGGGGCGCGCGTCGTCGAAGCCGTACTTGCGCATCCCCACGAGGTCCGCGTGGCCCGGGCGCGGGCGGGTCAGGGGGCGGTTGCGCGCGATCTCACGCTCGTCCCCCGTGCCTGCGTCCTTGAGCAGACGCTCGGGCGGGACCGGGTCGGCCGCCATGACGTCGACCCACTTGGGCCACTCGGTGTTGCCGATCTCGATCGTGAGGGGTCCGCCTTGCGTCACGCCGTGGCGCAAGCCCGCAAGCACGCGCACCTCATCCAGCTCGAACTTCATGCGCGCGCCGCGGCCGTAGCCGAGGCGGCGGCGGGCGAGCGCCGCCTGGACGTCCGCGGTCGTCACCTCGACGCCCGCCGGCAGGCCCTCGAGGATGCCCACGAGGGCCTCGCCGTGCGATTCACCGGATGTCAGCCATCGAAGCATGCCGTGATCTTCCCATGTGCGCGGACCCGGCGACGCTGCCGCCCGGCGGGCGGACGGGCCCGGCTACTCGGCGTTGTCCTAGTCGTCCTCCGTGTCCCGATCCGAGTCGATCCCGCTTCCCTCGCGTCCTTCGATCGGGATGAAGGGGTTGCGCTCATCGCGTCCGCGCGGGAACTCGCCGATCGCGGAGTCCACGGGCTCGGCGAAGGCGTGCTGGAACACGTAGATGTACCCCGTGAGGTCCATCTCGATCCACCCCTCGGGGATCTCCGGCATCCCGCCGGCAGGCGGCGACTCGTCGAGGCGCTGCTGGCGGATGATCGTCGGGAGGAAGAGCCGGTCAAGCTCTTGCATCTCGGCAAGGAAGGCGTTGACGTCGGCGGTCTCCCCCGCAACCGTGAACATGATCGGGATGCCCGCGAAACCCTCGACGATCGCCTCGGCCTCGGGCTCCTCGGGCGCCGGGGCGGGGGCCTCTTCCTCGCCCTCCTGCTCGGCATCGGCCGGAGCCTCTTCCGGAGTCTCCTCGGGCTCGGCCTCCGGCACGATCGTGAGCGCGGGCACGGGCTGGATGTTCGCGATGACGATGTTGTTGTCGTCAGCGAGGTCTGCAGCCGCCTGGATGAACTGCGAGAACTCGGGCGTCGTGGGGACCCCGACCTCGAGGGCGGCGATCTCCGCCTTGTACTCGTCGAGCTTCTCGAAGTCGGCCCGCAGAGCCTGGATCCGGGTGTTCAGGATCTGGTTGCGGTGCTCGGCCTGCTCGACCTCCTCGCGGATCGAGGCGGCGCTCGCCATCTTCCCCGAGGAGAAGCCGAACCAGCCGCCCACGAGCACGGTGATGATGACGATCGCCGTCCCGGCGTACCAAGCGGAGGCGTTGACGTTCTTCTGCATCACTCGTCTCCCTCGTCGTCGCTCGCGTCTTCCTCGGTAGCGCCCGCGTATTCCTCGTCCTCCTCGGCCTCGACGAAGCGCCCCGAGTAGATGATCGGGTCGAGCTCGACCGTGGCTTCCACCTCGTAGAACACCGAACCGTCGAGCTCGGTCACGGGGTGCTGGGTGAAGAAGGCGTCCCGGAACCCGGGCAGGTTCTCCAGAGCGTCGAGCAGCGCGACCGTGTCCTGGACGACCGAGCTGCGCGTGCCGAAGGTGATGCGCGCGGCACCGGGCTCCGAGAGCACGCTCTGCGGGTCGGACAGGGCCACGAGGGGCGCATTCGTCTCGACGGTCAGCCGGTCGAGGCTCACGTCCTCAGGCAGGACGGCCGCGATCGCGCGCAGGTGCTTTGGCCAGTCGACATCCGTGGCCATCCCGAACTCGCGCACGAATCGCGCGTCGGCGAGCACGGCGAGCACCGTGGGGACCTCCGAGTACTGGGCCTGCTGTGCGAGCAGCTCTTGGGTCCGCTCTTCCTCCGCGGCGAGCGCTCGGGCGGCCGCGTTCTCCTGCGTGACCGCGTAGAGCCCGATCGCGACCGAGAGCACGACCGAGCCGAGCATCGCGTACACGAGCAGCCGGCGCACGACGCCGAAGGCCCGCGCGGCCCGCGCCTCGGGCGGAAGCAGGTTGACCTGCGGTGGGCGCGAGGTGAGCAGGGTGCCAGAACCCTTGTCCGACCGCCGGAACGGGATGTTTGAGCTCATGACGGGTCCCCCATCCCGAGGCCAATGGCTGTCGCGAGCAAGGACTCGTTCCCGGCGAGCGAGCTTCGGTTGATCCCCTTGCCGAGCTTGACGCCGGCCAGGGGATCGCCGAGGACGACGCTGATGCGCGTGAAGCTCGACAGGTACTGCCCGAGGCCCGGCAGGTTGGACCCGCCGCCCGTGAGCACGATCGCCTCGATCTGCACACCGGGGTTGTTCCCCGCGAAGAAGGTGAAGGTGTTGCGGATCGACTCGAGCAGGTTGCGGGTCACCGCCGTAATGCCGTCGGCGGCCGCCTGGTACTCGGGGGGAACCTGGAAGCCGAGACCGATCTCGCGCTTGAGGTTCTCTGCGTCGGGCAGGGCGATGCTGAGCGCCGAGGCGACCGAGTCGGTCACGTCGCCGCCCCCACCGCGCAGGACACGCGTGAGACGGGGCACGCCGCCCGCGGTGATGACGACGTCGGTCACGGTCGCTCCGATGTCGACGAGCGCGAGGGTGCGGTCCCGCATCGAGCCGTGCACGACGGACCGGAGCTGGCCGAAGGCGTTGAGGTCGACCATGAGCGCATTGAGGCCCGCGCCGTCGACCGCGAGCATCATCGACGAGACGACGTCGCGCGGTGCTGCGACCAGGACGCCGACCGCCATGCGGCCCGTGTCGCCCTCGTACTCCGCGGTCGGAAGGAAGTCGAGGAGCGCGTCCGAGGCCTGCATCGGCAGCATCTCTTGCACCTGATAGGGCAGGGAGGCCTTGAGCTGGTCGATCGGCAGCCACGGGAGCTCGAGATCACGCACGACGACGCGCGGATTCCCAAGCCCGAGGATCACGTCCTTCGTCGTGAAACCGCCCTGCCGCCAGGCCTCACGAAGTGCGGCCGAGACTGCGGGTTGATCTGTGACCTCTCCGTCGCGGACAGCCCCGACGGGGAGAGCGACCTGAGCGATCCTGGTCACCGTGGGGGCTCCACGCCCACCGATCCCCTCGAACTGTGCTGCGCGTACGGTCGTGGTCCCGATGTCGAGACCTACGATGCGGCTGACTGCCACGCGACCTCCCTAGTGCTCCGACCGTCTGTCATCTAGTCGGGTGATTTGCCGCAAGACTTGAGTCAGAGCCCGACCAGATTCAGGTACCAGCTGCCCAGGCCCTCACCGGCCAGGACGCCGACCCAGCTGCCGAGCAGCATCCACGGGCCGAAGGGCACTTTCGAGCGGCGTCCCGCCCGGCCGACGAGGAGCAGCACGAGCGCGAAGAGCCCGCCGAGCACGAAGGAGGCGAAGGCACCCACGAGGAGCTGGGCCCACCCGTGCCACGCGAGGAACATCCCGAGCACCCCCGCGAGCTTGACATCGCCAAAGCCCATGCCCTGCGGGTAGGCGATCATCATGAGGAAGTACGCCGCGGACAGCGCCGCACCACCGATCAGCGCGCGCACGAGCGCTCCCCCGTCCCACGGGACCGGGTCGAAAGACGCGACAGCGAGCAGCGCGGGTGTCACGACGAGCGCCGGGAGCACGATGCGGTCGGGCAGGCGGTGGTGCTCGATGTCGATCAGGGTGAGCGCGATCGTCAGCGCGGCCAGATACAGATAGACGGGCAGCAGCTCAAGCGCATCGCCGAGGTAGATCGCGAGTGCCGCGAAGGCCGCCGCGGTGCTGAGCTCGACGAGCGGGTAGCGGGCCGAGATCGGCGCCTTGCAGTCCCGGCAGCGTCCGCGCAGCACGAGCCAGCTGAGCAGCGGGACGTTGTCCCGCGAAGTGATCGCTGCCCCGCACCGGGGGCAGCTGCTGCGGGGTGAGACCGTCGAGAGCGCGCGCGGGACTCGCCAGATGACGACGTTGAGGAACGAGCCGACGGCGAGTCCGAGCATCGCGGCCAGTGCTGCGATCAACCGGTCACGTCGCGCATGTAGTTGAGCTTGAGACCCGCAACGCCAGGCACGACCACCTGATCACCGGCGGGCGCGTATCGCACGGTAAAGGCCGTCTGTGCGTCGATGTTGCACGCGTAGAGCTGGCCGCGGAGCTGCGGGGCACTGGTCACGCTAATCCTGTTGGGGGCGTACACCAGCACCTTGCTCAGGTTGTCCTGGGTCCAGGAGCCGTAGCTGAAGGTCGTCGACCCGCCCGAGCTCGTGCAGTCGACCTGGCCAGCGGGCCACGGGACGACGAGGTACAGCGTGTGCTCTTCGCCGTCACCCGACTCGATGCGCAGGTCACCGCCGAACTTGAAGGAACGGGCGAAGATCACTGCGTCCGCGTTCAGGACGATCGTGAAGTTGGCGCCCAGGTGGGTCTCTG
>JAJUHG010000175.1 GCA_029267995.1 Micrococcales bacterium | reverse complement strand
TAGCTAACGTTGGTCCGGGAAGCGCAGTGGCTTCATGGCGATCCGGAACTCAGTACGTGTACACCGACGGTACGACGGGGACGTTCTGGGTGAATGCGGCGAAGATGACGGTTTATGACTCGAAGACCAAGCATACGTACAAGGTTGCGGGCCACGATAGCAGCGACCGATTCAACTGCTACAAGACAAAGGACACATTGTGCAAGTTCAAGTGAACCTTTTCAGATGAGTCGAACGATGAGTCGCGGGTACGCCATCGTCGGCATCAGCACGAGTGAGCCCTTCGTGAGCGACTCCTCGGTGATTCGATGTCTCTCCTTTCGCTTTCTCGATCGTCGAGGGCACCTGACTGGTGCGCGGGACTTCGCCGGCCCAGGTCCGGGGCGCGGGTCTGCGCCCGAGAGAGCGGGCCAGTGGGACGAGATCGCGAGCCTCCTGCGCGGTCGCACACTTGTCGCGCACGACCTAGAGCACGTGCTAGCAGTGTTGAAGGCCTCCTTCGCGAGCGCGGGCCTAGTGTTCCCGGTGTCGTATGAGAGTTCACTCTCTACCCGTGAGTGGGTCCAGCGATCCTTTGCGCCAGCCAGGACGCTGTCTCAGGCCTGTCGAGCACTCGGGCTTCCCGTGCCGGACGAGACGTCGAGTCGTGAGCAGGCGGAGGCTTCGACGAAGCTCCTGGTTCGTGTAATGCAGCAGTGGCCCACCGTCCCCTGGGATCACGTCCTCCGCTCGGCGGCATCCCTCGACTGGGCGGCAGTCGATGATTCGGCGCCGGCGGCACCCGTCGGTGGCGGCGTGGCTCCCGTCGACGGGGCCACCGTTCCGAGCAGGCTCGCCGTTCTTGTCGGCCTTGCCGATTTCGAGGGTGAGGTCGAAGCATGGGAACTGTATGCGGCGGCTCTGGACCGAGTGCTCCGAGCGGATCGGTTGACCGACGCGTCGTGGACCGGTCTCACGAAGTGCGCGAGGGATCTCGGGATCGACGAGGAGGCGCGCCAGCGATTGCATCTCGGTTACTACCGGGCGCTGAGCGCCGGTGCGGAGGAGCGTGGAGGGGATACGCATGACTGGGAGACCGAGCTCCGACGAGTGGCGAACTACCTCGCGATCCCAACCCTGAGCCGTACCGCGTCCCCTGATGAAGATCCAGACCAAGGCGAGCCGTTCGGTTACCTCAAGAGACGGTGAACCTCAGTCGTCCTCCTTCGCGGCATCCCTGCGCTATCTCTTCGCCCGCGAGGCGCCGGTGCGTCTCAGGACCGCCTCGGTGCCCGCGCGCTCCTGAGAGCTCGTCGCTCTCGCTGGCTTCGGCGGCGAGGTCGAAGGGTCTCCCCGTTCAGGCGTTCCCTCGCGGCGCGGGACGCGCCGCCTTCTCGATCGATCGCGCGATGACGACGAGCGCTGCGGTCCATGCGAGCGGGGCGACGGCGGCCGGAGAGCCGTCGGCGCGAACCTTCTCGGGGAATGAACCGGCAGCTGTGCGGTGCCGGTCGAGCCAGTCGATCGACTGCTGTGCCTCATCCCCCCGACCCGTCGCGAGGGCGGCGTTCGCGAACATCGCGGTCTCAGGGGTCCAGCTGATGCCGTCCTCCTTCCACCCGGCGCCGGGTGCGAGCCCGCCCCCGGGTCGCGCCATCGACGCGCGCGCCTCGTCGAAGGCCCCATCAGCGCCGGGGACGGCGACCTCGAGGTACGGCGGGAGGAGGAAGGCGAGGGAGGCGCAGTGGCCTCCGCCCCGCGGGTAACGCTGAAAGCGGCGCGGGCCGAAGTGGTCGACGACGGCTGTCTCGAGCCGGTCGGCCAGCATTTCTGCTTGAGCCGCGACGTCGGGTACTGCCGCTCGCGTACCGAGACGTTGCGCGGCGCGCAGTCCTACGAGTACCGGACCCGCGGTTCCAAGAGTCACACGACGTTCGGGACGTTCCCAGTAGTCAGGCGACACCGCTGGTAGCCCCGTGCGCGCGTCAAGGTTCGCCGAGAGCACGTCGAGGCTGCGACGCACGAGCAGGGCTCGTCTCTCGGCCGCTCCTGGCGCAACGGCGTCGACCTGCTCCGTGGCCCACAGCGCCCAGCCGAGCCCGTCGAGCTGACGCGCGCGCGAGTCCGGGCTCGCGCGCGTCCCGGGGTCGTAGCGCGCCTCGAACCACTCGCCCTCCTGCTGGACGTCTTCGAGCCACTCGAGATGAAGCTCGGCCTCGATCGAGAAGCCGGCTGCAGCCAGCGCAACGGCCACGTGCGCGGCGTCCCTCGGCCACACGTAGCGCCAGCTCGGCGACCAGCCAGCAACGCTCGCCCCGGCTTCGAGGAGCACGCGCAGGTCGAGAAGTGCGTCGCGCAGCAAGTCGTCGTTGTCGACATCGGTCCATTGGGCGGCTCTCGCGAGCCACTCCTGCTCCTCGGCGAGCAGCGCGTCGACGTCGGTCGCGCCGCGCAGCACGCGCGAGCCAGGGACGAGGGTGCGGGCTGCACCTGGCGGGACAAGTTCACGTAGGCCGCGTGAGCGCAGAGCGACGGTCTCGGAGTACAGGGGGAGTGAGGTATTGACGTTCGCGCCGCGGGCGGGCCATGCGCCGGTCTGGAGCGCCTCGACCGCGCCCGCCCGCACGGCGGCCCCGCCGCCGACGACGGCTCCCGCTCCGAGCAGCCCAGCCCACGTGAGAACGGCGCGGCGGCTGACATCCCCGTCCTGCTGCTCCGCCACACGTACCACCCCCTACCGGCACTCCATGTCCGACGGCGACGATACTCGCCACATCATTGGCGGCACTAAGGTGGATCGCGTCGCTCGTGGGGACGCGGGCGGTATCGAGCGAGTGAGGACACCCATGCGCATCGCCGTCGTCGCCCTCGGCAAGATCGGCCTCCCGCTCGCGGCGCAGTTCGCGCGCGCGGGGCACGAGGTCGTCGGGGTCGACATCAACGCGGAGCTCGTCGCGACCGTCAACCGCGCCGAGGAGCCGTTCCCGGGGGAGGCGCACCTCGCCGAGGCGCTCGCCGAGCTCGTCCCGGCCGGTCGCCTGCGCGCGACGACCGACTACGCCGAGGCGATCGGTGCGGCGGACGCCGTCGTCGTCGTCGTGCCGCTCTTCGTCGACGAGGCGACCGCGCAGCCCGACTTCGCGTGGATGGACTCCGCGACCCGTTCGCTCGCCGAGCACCTGACCCCCGGGACGCTCGTCTCTTACGAGACGACCCTGCCCGTGGGCACGACGAGGAACCGCTGGAAGCCGCTCATCGAGGAGGTCTCGGGCCTGCGCGAGGGCACCGACTTCCACCTCGTGTTCTCCCCCGAGCGGGTCCTCACGGGCCGGGTCTTCGAGGACCTGCGCCGCTACCCCAAGCTCATCGGGGCCCTGTCCGACGACGGCGCGCGCCGGGCCCGGGAGTTCTACGAGGCGGTCCTGCAGTTCGACGAGCGGCCCGACCTCGACCGACCCAACGGGGTGTGGGACCTCGGCTCGCCCGAGGCTGCCGAGATGGCCAAGCTCGCCGAGACCACCTACCGCGACGTGAACATCGGGCTCGCGAACCAGTTCGCGCTGTTCGCCGAGCAGGTGGGCATCGACATCTATGCCGTGATCGAGGCGTGCAACTCCCAGCCGTACTCGCACCTGCACCGCCCGGGGATCGCGGTGGGCGGGCACTGCATCCCCGTCTACCCGCGCCTGTACCTCTCGGGCGACCCGGACGCGTCGATCGTCGCGACGGCCCGCGCCGCGAACGCAGCGATGCCCGAGCGCGTGGTCGCGCGCGCCGCGGAGCTGCTCGGGGACCTGAAGGGGCTGCGCGCCGTCGTGCTCGGCGCCTCGTACCGCGGGGGCGTCAAGGAGACCGCGTTCTCGGGGGTGTTCGCGACGGTCGAGGCGCTGCGCTCGCGCGGGGCCGAGGTCGCGGTGCACGACCCGATGTTCTCCGACGCCGAGCTCGAGGGCTTCGGCTGGGTCGCCTACCACCTGGGCGAGCCCGTCGACCTCGCCGTGATCCAGGCGGACCATCGCGAGTATGTGAGCCTGACGCCCGCGGACCTGCCGGGCGTGCGCCTGCTCGCCGACGGGCGCAACATCACCGACCCCGCCGCATGGGTGGGCGTCCCGCGCTTCGCGGTCGGCGCGGTCACGGGGGCCTTGGCGTGAGCTCCGCCGACGGCGGCCCGCGTGCCGCCGAACCACGAGCCGTGGCTGAGCGACCGGGAGACCGCACTTGAGCTGGCTGGCGTTCGCCGCCGCGGTGGTGGTGCTCGCCGTCCTGCTCTTCGTGCCCGGCTGGGCGATCCTGCGAGCGGCCGGCGTGCGAGGGCTCCTCGCGCTCGGCGGTGCGCCTGCGGCCTCGGCCGCGTACCTCGGGGTGGCGGGCCTCGTGCTCGACCGGGTGGGGATCTCTTGGGGCTGGGTGCCGCTGATCGCGAGCCTCGTCCCGCTCGTGGCCCTCGCTGCCGCGTGCGGGTCGTGGGTGCGCCGCGCGACCGCCGCGAGCGGGCCCGAGCCGGGCGGGGTGTGGACGCGGCGCTACGTGCTTGGCCGACGGCGTTCGCTGATCCTCGCCGCTGCCCTGATGCTCAGCGCCCTGACCTTCCTCGTGCCCTACCTCGTGGGGCTCGGCGGCCCGGACGCCGTCGTGCAGCAGTGGGACGCCGTCTTCCACGCGAACGGGGTCCAGCTGATCCGCGACACGGGCAACGCCTCGGTGCTCGGTGCGATGGCCGGGCAGTACGGAGCCGCTGCACCGGGCGTGTACTACCCCGTGGTGTGGCACGCGGCGGCGGCCCTCGCGCCGGGCAGCGTCGCGCTCGTCATGAACGCCTCGGTCGCGGTACTCGCGACGGCCGTGTGGCTGCTCGGCCTCGCGGCCCTGGGACGCGTGGTGGGCGAGCGGGCCTGGAGCCTCACGGTGTGGACGCCCGTGCTCGGGGCGGCCTTCGGACACTTCCCGAGCCGGATCCTCGTCGAGCTCTCCCAGCTGCCCCTCGGCACCGCGATCGCCGTCCTGCCGGGGGCCGCGGCCCTGTGGGTCGCCGCGAGCCGCACCGTGCCGGGCGAGCTCGGGCTCGTCTCGGGAGCGCGCCGCGTGGTCGGCTTCCTCGTGGTCGCGACGGTGGCCGCAGGGGTCGTCCTCGCGCACGGTGCGGGGCTGTTCTCCTTCCTCCTGGTGGTGCTCCCGGCGGCCGTGCTGCACGTGGTGCGCGGCGTGCGCTCGTGGTGGGCGACGGGCCGCCGTCGGCCCGCGATCCTCGCCTCCCTCGGCTTCGGGCTCGTGTTCGTCGCTGGCCTCGTCCTCGCGCTGTCGAGCTCGACGCTGCGTGCGGTCGCCTCCTAC
>JAJUHG010000174.1 GCA_029267995.1 Micrococcales bacterium | reverse complement strand
CTGCGCTCGCTCGGGGTCGAGCACGTCGTGGTCGAGGGCACCGACGACACGGTCGACGAGGTCGTCGCCCTGCTCGCGAGGATGCGCCGTGCCGGGCGTTGAGCTCGTCGACCCGGTCGGTTACGCGGGCTGGTGGACCCTTGTGGGCGTGCTCATGCTGCTCGCGATCCCCGCGTGGTACGTGGGGATCATCTGGTGGACCCGCAAGCGCCCCGAGGACGCCGACGACGCCGCGCCGAGCCCCGGACGCACGGTCCCGCCCGCGGGGCCCGGTTCGGACCCGTGGGCCGCGGTGCGCCAGGTCTACCTCGACCGCCTCGACGACATCAAGGCCCGCCACAAGGCCGGTGAGCTCGACCCGCGCGGCGTGCACCTCGAGATCCGTCAGGTCATGCGCGAGTACACCAAGGCCCGCACGGGCGTCCCGGCTGACACCTTCACCGCCTCGGACGCCGCGCGCGTCCAGCTCGGCCCCCTTGCCAAGACCCTCAAGAACCTGTCCTACCCGTCCTTCGCGCGCACCTCGGCGGCCAAGCCGAGCCACTCGCTGTACCGGGCGAGGCGGGTGATCCAGCAATGGTGACGACCTCCCCGACCGTCCTGACCTTCGGGTGGGTCCCGTGGGCGGCCGCGGGGCTCCTCGTGCTCGTGCTCCTCGCGGGGTGGCTCGCCCCGCGCCGCCGCTCGGGCGGGACCCCCGTCGCGAACACCGAGGACCTGTGGACCTCGGACCACCTGCGCCCGTGGGTGCGCCGCTACCGGGCGTGGCGCGCGGGAGGCGCCGTCGTCGTCGGTCTCGGGCTGCTCGCCGCGGCGGGCGTCGTCGCCCAGCCGGTCGCGGTCGAGGAACGCGCGCGCATCCTCGCCAACCGCGACATCGTGCTGTGCCTCGACGTCTCGGGGTCGATGGCGAGCTTCGGCTCGCAGGTCGCCGACACCTTCCTCGAGCTCGTCGACTCCTTCGAGGGCGAGCGCATCGCGATGAGCGTGTTCAACTCGACCTCCGCGACGATCTTCCCGCTCACCGACGACTACGACCTCGTGCGCGAACGGCTCGAGGAGGGCCGCCGCGCGCTCGACCGGGCCGGCTCGGCGCGGTACTGGGAGTTCGTCGCAGGCTCGGACGGGATCGAGGGTGAGGCCTCGCTCATCGGCGACGGCCTCGCGAGCTGTGCGCTGCTGTTCGACCAGTTCGACGCCGAGCGGTCCCGCTCGATCATCTTCTCGACCGACAACGCCGTGTGGGGCACCCCCGTGTACACCCTGCCGGAGGCGACCGACCTCGTCATGGCGCGCGGCGTCGTCGTGCACGGACTGTTCGGCTACCACCCGACCTACACGGGCCAGGTCGAGCTGCTCGAGATGCGCCGCGAGGTGCTGCGCACGGGCGGGCTGTTCTACGAGCTCGACGACCCCGACCTCGTCGACGGGATCATCGCCGACGTGCAGTCCTACCAAGAGGTCGACATGGAGACCGACCCTGAGCGGATCCGGGTGGACCGCAACGACGCATGGGTCCGGTGGCTCGCGCTCGCGACGCTCGCCGTCGTCGTCGTGGGTTGGAGGCTGCGCGAATGACCTTCCGCCAGATCCTGCCCGCGTGGCTCGTCCTGCTCGTCGCGGTGCCCGTGGTCGTCGCGTGCCTCGTGACCGCGGTGCGCGCCCGCGCGCTGCGGTGGTTGCGCCGCGCCGTGCTCGTGGGCGTCGTCGGCGTCGTGGCCCTGACCCCCGCCGTCGTCGTGACCCAGCCCGCCTCGGGCGGGGTCGCGGTGCAGATGTTCTTCGTCGTGGACCGCACGGGCTCGATGGCCGCGGAGGACTGGGGCCCCGGCCCCGAGCTGTCCCCCGCCCCGGGGGCGGACCCGATCGCGACCGTGCGCCGGCTCGACGGGGTGCGCTTCGACGTCGTGTCCCTCGCGGGCGACGTGCCCGGCGCGTCCTACTCCGTGATCGGCTTCGCGAACGAGGCCGGGACCCAGCTGCCGCTCACGGACGACCGGTCCGCGGTGCGCGCATGGGCCGAGACCGTGACCCAGGAGGTCACGGGCTCCTCGACCGGGACGCAGCCAGACCGCGCGCTGCCCATCCTCCAGCGCGTCCTCGAGGACGCTGCCCGCCGCGAGCCCGCCTCGGTCCGGCTCGTGTTCTTCATGTCCGACGGCGAGCAGACCGTCGAGGGCGAGCTCGAGTCCTTCGCCCCGCTCGCCGGGCTCGTCGACGGCGGGGCGGTGCTCGGCTACGGGACGGCCGCAGGCGCGCAGATGCGTTCCTTCGACGGCAGCTACCGCCCCGACGCCCCCTTCATCCAGGACTTCTCCCAGCCCGGCGAGCCGCCCGCGGTCTCCCGGATCGACGAGGCCAACCTGCGCGCGATCGCCGAGCAGCTCGGCGTGCCCTACGTGCACCGCCCCGGGCCGGGCCCGACCGCCGACGTCGTCGCGGGGATCGACGTCGCGGAGCTCGCCGGCGACGGGCGCGGGGACATCACCTCGACGCGCGACGTCGTGTGGCCGTGGGCCCTCGCGGCGGGCCTCCTGCTGCTGTGGGAGGCGTGGGCGTGGGCCCGCGCCGCTGCTCGACCGGGGAGGTGGCGATGAGCACGAGGAAGCCGCGGAGCTTCAACACCGCTGCCCGGCCGCGCAAGGCACCGACCCCGCCGCGCATCAGGCGCAGGCGCTGGCTCGTGTGGTTGTCCGTCGTGCCCGCGATCGTGCTGTTCGTGCACGGCGTGAGCGTCGCGACGCTCAACAGCCGCTTCGCCGAGGGGGCCCAGGAGTACGCGGCCGAGCAGTGGTGGGCCGCGTACAAGGTGTTCCGCGGGATGCGGACCACGAACGTCGTCGACCCGTGGAAGGCGCACTTCAACACGGGGACCGCGGCGTACCGCGAGGGAATGCTCTTCTCCGCCGAGCGCTCGCTCCAGGAGGCTCTCCCGCTCGCGCCCGAGGAGCACCGCTGCGACGTGCTCACGAACCTTGCGATCGTGTACGCGGCGCAGGCAGTCGAGCTCGAGGCGGAGGCCGACGCGGAGTACGAGCGGGCCCTCGCCCAGCGCGCCGAGGAGATCAAGCGCATGCTCGGCGAGCCGTACGACGCCTCGGTGTTCGAGCTCGACTACCAGGGTGACGAGATCACCTCGGGCGACCGCTTTCGCCGGGCCACCTTCGACAAGCGTGTCGCCGCGGACTACTACGCCCTCGCGGCTGCCGCGGTCGACGACCCGTCCTGCGACAACCCGCCCTCGCCGGACGCGAGCCCCGAGGAGCACGAGCAGGCCGAGCAGGAGCGTGAGCAGCGCGAGGCGGACCGCGAGCAGCTCGAGGAGCAGTCGCGCGAGGCCGAGGAGCAACGCCAGGAGATGGAGCGTGTCGCCTCGGGCGAGGAGGCCGAGCAGCCCGAGGACACGGGCGAGACTCCCGAGGAGCGGGCCGCGCGCGAGGAGGCAGAGCGCCAGGAGAAGGTCAAGGAGCGCAACGAGCAGGCCAAGGAAGACGCCGGCGGGGACGGCGAGGGCGGGGGCGACGCCGACACCGGTGATGGTGACGGCGGCGCGGCCCCGCCCGTGTCGAACTGGTGACGCGGGCTGGCTCGCGCCGGCCCGCGCCGTGGGTTACTCGGACGCGGGGTACACCCCGTAGCTCAACGTGAGCTCGTCACCCTCGCCGAGGAGCCCGAGCGAGACGTTCCAGGCGTCCGAGCTCAGGCTCTTGCTCGTCATGCCCTCCATCTCGATCGAGGCGGTCTCCTCGAAGCCGGCCGCGTCGAGCTTGCTCGCGACCTCGTCGTAGGCCGCCCGGTCCGAGACCTGGTACTGGAGCAGGAACCCGCCGTCGTTCTTCACGACCGCAAGGAGCTGCGCGTCAGGCAGCGGCATGTCGCTCGGGAAGTCGTCCGGGACCTGTGCGTGGTCGCCGGCCTGGTACTCGGTGCCGTCCTTGAACTCCATCGAGATACCGCCGTCGCCGTCGGCGTCGATGTCGACCTTGGTGCCGTCCTGCGACAGCCCCTGCTCGATGACCTTCTCTGCGAGCACCTCGCCCGGGTTCGCACACCCCGCGAGCGCGAGCGCCACGACCGCAGCACCCACCAAGAATCCACGCCTCATGTCCTGTCCCTCTCCTCGCTTGCCTCGACCGGCACATCCTGGCCGAGCAGCACGAGAAGGACAACGAATTCCGCTTCTTGCCGCGGGATTTCACCCGCGCGAACGCTACGCCCAGACCATGAACTGCGAGGGGTCCTCGAGGATCTTCGCGACGTCGGCCAGCACGCGCGAGCCGAGCTCGCCGTCGACGAGGCGGTGGTCGAAGCTCAGCGCGAGCTGGGTCACCTGACGCTTCTTGATCTTGCCCTTGTGCACCCACGGCTGCTCGCGCACGGCACCGAAGGCCAGGATCGCGGCCTCGCCCGGGTTGAGGATCGGCGTGCCGGTGTCGATGCCGAAGGCGCCCACGTTCGTGATCGTGATCGTGCCGTCCGACAGCTCGCTCGGTGAGGTCTTGCCCGCGCGCGCCGTGAGCGTGAGCTGCGTCAGCGCCTCCGCGAGCTCCTTGAGCGTCATGCGGTGCGCGTCCTTGATGTTCGGCACCACGAGCCCGCGGGGGGTTGCGGCCGCGATGCCGAGATTCACGTAGTGCTTGTAGACGATCTCGCGCGCGTCGTCGTCCCACGAGGCGTTGATCTCCGGGTGGCGGTGCACCGCGAGCAACAGCGCCTTGGCGACGATGAGCAGCGGCGTGACACGCAAGTCGGCGAACTCACGGTCCTCCTTCAGCCGCGCGACCAGACGCATGGCCTTCGTGACGTCGATCGTGTGGAACACCGTGACGTGAGGCGCCGTGAACGCGCTCGAGACCATGGCCTCGGCCGTGCGCTTGCGCACCGACTTCACGGGCACGCGCGTCTGGCGGCCGTCGGGGGAGACCGAGCCGCTCGCGAGCCACGGCTGGTCGTCGCCCGGGTACGTCGCGAGCGCGCGCGGCTGCGCGGCCTTCGAGTGGGCGACGACGTCCTCGCGCGTCACGATCCCGCCAGGCCCCGTCGGGGTCACCGAGTCGAGGTCGACGCCGAGCTCCTTCGCGAGCTTGCGCACGGGCGGCTTCGCGAGGGCGCGCACCGACCCCGGGGTCGCGGGGGAAGGGGCCGACGACGGCGCACCGGGGCTCGCGGCGCTCGTCGCGGGGGCCGACGACGGCTCGGGGCTCGCCGCGGACGGTCCGCTCGCCGAGGCGGGTGCCGCCGTCGGCGTGGTCCGCCGGGGCCGGCGCCCGGCCCCGTCGTCCTGCGTCCCGTACCCGACGAGCACGGCGCCCGAGCTG
>JAJUHG010000173.1 GCA_029267995.1 Micrococcales bacterium | reverse complement strand
GCGGGCCAGGGCGACCCGCTCGGTACGCTCGGTGACCTCGTGCAGGGCGCGGGGCGCGCGGTCGCGCGGCCCTCCACGCTCCTCCTCGCGGCGCTCGCGGCCGCCGTGGGCCTCGCCGTCGGCGGGGTCCGCGTGTGGCGCGGAGGAGGTGACCGGTGAGGATCAAGCTCGCGTACGTGCGCGCGGCCGGGACCCGCTCGGACGTTGTCGTGACCGCCGACGCACGCTCGACGATCGCCGAGCTCGCCGAGACGATCGAACGGCTCGACCCGATCGGCTCGCCGCGCGGGGGCGGTGGTCGCACGCTCGCCGCGACGCTCCCCGGCCAGCGCGAACCCGTCGTCCTGCCGCCCGAGGCGCCGCTCGGCGAGGCGTGGATCGGCTCGGGCGCGGAGGTGCAGGTCGTCGACGTCGCCGCCGCGTCACGCTCGAGCATGCGCGCTGGGCCGGTGCGCGCGGTGCTGCGCATCGTCGCAGGCCCCGGCGCGGGGACCACGACCGAGCTGCGCGCGGGCTCGTACGTCGTGGGGCGGGCTGGCGACTGCGACGTCGTGCTGCCCGACCCGCTCGTGTCGAAACGGCACGCGCGGGTCGAGGTCGGCGCCGAGATCGAGGTGGTCGACCTCGGCTCGGCGAACGGCGTCGAGGTCGACGGCGCCGCGGTGCCACGCCTGCACGTCAACGAGCCCCTCCAGGTGACCCTCGGGGACACGGTCGTGCGTATCGAGCCGCAACGCGTCGCGGGGGAGATGGCGGGGGTCGTCGCGAAGGCCGGGCCCGTGCCGTTCGTGCGCTCCCCGCGCGTCGAGCCGCGCTACCAGGGGGTCGAGTTCGCGGCGCCCGACGTCCCGCGCGAGGTGGACAAGCCGCCGTTCAACCCCTTCATGCTCGTCGCGCCGATCCTCATGGGCGGGGGCATGTTCATGCTCACGAAGAACCCCATGTCGCTCATGTTCGTGGTCATGAGCCCCGTCATGATGCTCGGCAACTTCCTCAACCAGCGGCGCGGCTCGAAGTTCAAGCGCAAGCGCGCGATCGCCCGCTTCGAGAACCATCTCGCGGGCTTGCGCTCCGAGCTCGAGAAGGAGGTCGTCACCGAGCGGCGCGCCCGGCTCCAGGAGTCCGTCGCGACACCGCTCGCGCTCGCGGAGGCGCATCGCCGCGGACCGCTGCTGTGGACGCGACGGCCCGAGCACTGGTCCTTCCTCAACGTGCGCTTCGGGATCGCGACGATGCCCACGCGCTGCCGGATCGAGCAGCCGAGCCGCGGCGAGCTCATCGCGGAGTACCAGGAGGCGCTCGACGCGCTCGTCGCCCAGCACCGCGACGTCGAGGGTGTGCCCGTGATCGAGAACCTGCACGACGCAGGGTCGGTCGGTGTCGCAGGTCCCCTGCCCGAGGTCGAACGCTCGGTCAACGCGCTGCTCGTGCAGCTCACGGCGCTGCACTCCCCCGCCGAGCTCGTCACGTGCGCGCTCGTGCCGCCAACATGGAGCGAGAAGCTCGAGTGGCTCAAGTGGCTCCCGCACTCCTCGTCCGCGCACTCCCCGGTCGAGGGCCCGCACCTTGCGGACTCCTCCTCGAGCGCGAGCGTCCTGCTGTCCCAGCTCGAGGAGCTCGTCGCGGCGCGTCTCGAGCGCGCCCGGCAGCGCGGTGCGGTGCGGGCCGAGGACGGCGCGCTCGACCGCGGTGCCGAGGTCGGGGTGCGTGAGGTCGGTGGGACGCCCTCGCCGATCCCGGCCGTCGTCGTGGTCGTCGCGGTCGGGGTCGACGTCGACCTCGCGCGGCTCGCCCAGCTCTCCGAGCTCGGGCCTGACGCGGGGGTGTTCCCGGTCTGGGTCGGGCGCACGGTCCAGGACCTGCCTGCCGCGTGCCGGACCTTCCTGTCCTTCGACGACGACGGCGCGGCGTCGGTCTCCTACGTGCGGCTCGGCAGGGTCGTGCCCGACGTGCTCGTCGAGCACGTCGGCCCTGAGGAGGCGACGGCCTTCGCGCGACGCATGGCGCCCGTGTTCGACGCGGGGGCGGTCGTCGAGGACTCCTCGGACCTGCCGCGCTCGATCTCGCTCGTGACGCTGCTCGGCCCCGAGACCTTCGAGGATCCTTCGAGCGTCGTCGACCGGTGGCGCGAGAACTCCTCGATCGTCGCCCCGCTCGCCCCGGGCGAGGCGCCGCTCGGGCGCCGCAAGGCCGGGCCGCTGCGCGCGATCGTCGGCTCGGCCGGGGTCGACCCCCTGCACCTCGACCTGCGCTCGCAAGGCCCGCACGCGCTCGTGGGCGGCACGACAGGGGCGGGCAAGTCCGAGTTCCTCCAGGCGTGGGTGCTCGGGCTCGCGGCGGAGTACTCCCCGCAGCGCGTGACCTTCCTGTTCGTCGACTACAAGGGTGGCTCGGCCTTCGCCGACTGCGTCAACCTGCCGCACTGCGTGGGCCTCGTGACGGACCTGTCCCCGCACCTCGTGCGCCGCGCCCTGACCTCGCTGCGCGCCGAGCTGCACTTCCGCGAGCGGCTGTTCAACCGGAAGAAGGCCAAGGACCTGCTCGAGCTCGAGAAGCGCGGCGACCCCGAGGCGCCGCCCGCGCTCATCCTCGTGTTCGACGAGTTCGCGGCGCTCGTGAGCGACGTGCCCGAGTTCGTCGACGGCGTCGTCGACATCGCCCAGCGCGGGCGCTCGCTCGGCATCCACCTCATCATGGCGACCCAGCGTCCCGCGGGCGTCATCAAGGACAACCTGCGCGCGAACACCAACCTGCGGGTCGCGCTGCGCATGGCCGACGAGTCCGACTCGTCCGACGTCATCGGGGTGCCCGACGCGGCGACCTTCGACCCGGCGATCCCGGGGCGCGGGGTCGTCAAGTCCGGTCCCGGGCGCCTCGTGCCCTTCCAGTCGGCCTACGCGGGCGGCTGGACCACGAGCGAGCCGCAGCGCGCGGGGGTCGAGGTCGCGCACCTGCGCTTCGGCGCCGAGGTGCGCTGGGAGGACCCTGCGGCCGACGACGCCCCCGCGACGGACGAGCAGGACCTCGGCCCGACCGATCAGCAGCGCCTCGTGCGCACGATCCGAGCCGCCGCACGCACGGCTGGCATTCCCGCGCCACGCCGCCCATGGCTCGACGAGCTCGCGCCGGTCTACGACCTGACGAAGCTGCGCCAACGCACCGACGCCGAGCTCGTGCTCGGGGTGAGCGACCGGCCCGAGCACCAGGAGCAGGTGCCCGTGTACTTCCGGCCCGACACCGACGGGCACCTCGCGGTGTACGGCACGGGCGGGACGGGCAAGTCGGTCACGCTGCGCACGCTCGCGGCCGCCGCGGGGATCACACCGCGCGGGGGTCCCGTGCACGTGTACGGCCTCGACTTCGCGGCGGGCGGGCTGCGCATGCTCGCCGACCTCCCGCACGTCGGGGCGGTCATCCCGGGCGACGACGTCGACCGGGTCGTGCGGCTCATGCGCATGCTGCGCGAGGAGCTCGACCGCCGGGCCCCGATGTTCGCCGAGGCCTCGGCCGCGACGATCACCGAGTACCGCGCGCAGGGCGGGCAGCCCGACCTGCCGCGCATCCTCGTGCTGCTCGACGGCTATCCCGCGTTCCGCGACGACTTCGAGGTCGGTCCGGGGCGCGCGCAGTGGTACGACGTGTTCCGCGACGTGCTGACCGAGGGGCGCCAGCTCGGCATCCACGTCGCACTCTCGGCCGACCGGCCCGGCTCGGTCGCGACCTCGGTGCGGGCGGCCGTGCAGCGCAACGTCCTGCTGCGACTCGCGGACGACTCCTACCGGATCCTCGACGAGCCCGACGACGTCCTGACCTCGACCTCGCCGCCCGGGCGCGCCGTCATGGGGGGTCTCGAGACGCAGGTCGCGGTGCTCGGCGGTCTCGCCTCGGTCGCCGAGCAGGCGCGCGCGACGAAGGAGCTCGCCGCGGCCATGGCCCGTGCGGGTGTCCAGGACGCTCCGCCAGTCGGCTCGCTGCCCGCGGAGTACCCCCCGCACGAGCTCCCGCCCGCGGTCGGGGGTCTTCCCGTGCTCGGCCTGTCCGACGTCGACCTCGGGCCCGTCGGTTTCGACCCCGACGGCGTCCTGCTCGTCGCGGGACCGCCGGGCTCGGGGCGGACGAACGCGACCGCGTGGCTCGCGCACTCGATCGAGCGCTCGGCCGAGGACGTGCGGTGCTACCTCGTCGCCGATGCCCGCTCGACGCTTGCGGGTGCCCTCGCCTGGACCGACGTCGCCTCGACACCTGAGCAGATCACGACGCTCGCGCAGAACCTCGCGGCCGCGGTCGAGGACGAGGAGACCGAGGGCCGCGTCGTCGTCGTCGTCGAGAACGTCAACGAGTACCTCCAGGGGCCCGCCGACAAGCCGCTCGTCGACCTCATCAAAGCGGTCAAGAAGTCGCGCCACACGCTCGTGGCCGACGCCGACACCGCCGCGTGGGGACCGACGTGGCCCCTGCTCGGCGAGATCAAGGCCGCGCGGCGCGGGCTGCTCCTGCAGCCCGACGCCTCGGAGGGCGAGATCCTGCTCAAGACCGCCCTGCCGCGCGTGCAGCGTGGCGAGCTTCCGCCTGGGCGCGGCTTCTTCGTCGCGCGGGGCAAGTCCGTCAAGGTCCAGCTGCCGTTGCTCGGCTGAGCCGTCCACATGGGGAGTGCTCCCCATCGCGCGATCCGGACAATGCGACCTAGATTGAGCACGTCAAGACCGGCCACGGGGTCGGACCACCAACCCGAAGGGGAGCCCTCATGGCGAACGTGAACGTCACCTACGACGAGATGAACTCCGCGGCCGGCCGGCTGCGCACGGGTCAGCAGACCCTGACCGACACCCTCAACGACCTCAAGCGTCAGGTCGACGAGCTCGTCTCGGGCGGCTTCGTGACCGACCAGGCCTCGGGCGCGTTCCAGACCACCTACGAGCAGTTCACGACCGCCTCGACGCAGGCCGTCTCGGCGATCGACGGGCTCGCGGGCTTCCTCGAGTCCGCCGCGACCTCGCTCGCCGAGGTCGACTCGAGCCTCGCGAAGGCCATCCAGGGCTGACGTCCTCGGCGGAGGGTGCCTCGCGCGGCGAGGCACCCTCCGCCTCTGGTCAGAACTGACGGGACAGAGGGGACGGGGCAGACGTGTCGTACGACATCCAGCTCGACATGGCCGACCTCGAGGCGCTCGCGAGCGACCTCGCATCGGTCGTCGACGAGTTCGAGAAGGCGAAGTCGAACGCGTCGGAGGCGGCGACCGCGACGGGTTCGTCGGCGCTCGCGGACAAGGTGAACGGCTTCGCGAACAAGTGGAGCATCACGCGCGGGAAGATGATCGACGACGTC
>JAJUHG010000172.1 GCA_029267995.1 Micrococcales bacterium | reverse complement strand
CCGGTGAAAGACCTGGGTGATGGTCGAAGGTCCGTGCTGCGGGTGGACAACGGTCTTGCCGACTTCAAACTGCATTCTTCTACCTCTGCGCTAGCGCGGCTCCGCACTCAGCCCGGTCCGGGAATCGGGCCGCATCGCGACTGTCGCCCCTCGAGGGACGGCCGCGGAACGCACAAGGAACGGCGGGCGCACAGGGGTGCACGCGGGATGCCTTGCGAGCCGGAGAGGTACCCATTTTCTCACACTTCGGTCAGGGAATCGAGCCCCTGACGTGCGCCTCTGGCTCCACCAGCCGCGCACACGTGCCCGGTGACCTCGGCACGTGTGCGCGCCCTCCCGGTCGCGACCCCGCCCGCCCCGACCTAGCGTGGAAGGATGCCCCCGCCTTGCGGCGGGAACTCGACCGAAGGAGACCCGACCATGTCTCACCTGACCGGAAAGACCATCGCCTTCCTCGCGACGGACGGCTTCGAGGACTCCGAGCTGACGTCCCCCTGGCAGGCCGTCACCGAGCACGGCGCGACGGCACGCCTCGTCTCGACCGAGGCCGGCACGATCACGGGCAAGAACGGCCACGAGGCCACGGTCGAGCTCACGACGGCCGAGGCGCGCGCCGAGGACTTCGACGGCCTCGTGCTGCCCGGCGGGGTCGTCAACGGCGACACGATCCGCCTCGACGCCGAGGCCGTCGCCTTCGTGCGCGAGATCTTCGCCCAGCACAAGCCCGTCGGCGTGATCTGCCACGGTGGGTGGATCCTCGCCGACGCCGATGTCCTGCAGGGGCGCACGCTCACCTCCTACCCGAGCCTGCGCACCGACCTGCGCAACGCAGGCGCGACGTGGGTCGACGAGGAGGTCGTGGTCGACGCGGGCCTCGTCTCGAGCCGCACCCCGGACGACCTGCCCGCCTTCAACGCCAAGCTCGTCGAGGAGCTCGCCGAGGGCGAGCACGAGGGCCAGACGGCCTGAGCCGCCCGTTCGAGAGGAGACATGATGCGCGCGCTGCAGTACCGCGAGATCGGCGCGGGACCCGAGCTCGTCGAGGTTCCGACCCCTGAGCCGGGCCCGGGCGAGGTTCGCCTGAGGGTCACCGCGGCCGGTGCCTGCCACTCCGACATCTTCGTCATGGAGCTCGGCGCGGACGACTACACCTTCGGGCTGCCGCTCACGCTCGGTCACGAGGGCGCCGGAGTGGTCGACGCGCTCGGTGACGGCGTCACGGGGATCGAGGTGGGCGACCCGGTCGCCGTCTATGGCCCTCAGGGCTGCGGACGGTGCCCCGAGTGCTCGCGCGGCGAGGAGAACTACTGCCGCCGTGCCGCCGAGCTCGGGATCGCCCCGCCCGGCCTCGGTGCACCAGGCGCGATGGCCGACCACATGATCGTGCGCGACCCGCGCTTCCTGCTCCCGCTCGGCGACCTCGACCCCGTGCAGAACGTCGCGCTCACCGACGCGGGCCTGACCCCGTACCACGCGATCAAAGCCTCGACGTCCGTGCTCGGTCCTGGCTCGACCGCGGTCGTGATCGGCGCGGGCGGGCTCGGTCACGTCGGGATCCAGGTGCTGCGCGCGATCACGCCCGCGCGGGTCGTCGCGCTCGACCTGTCGCAGGACAAGCTCGACCTCGCCCGGGAGGTCGGCGCGCACGAGGTGCTGCTGTCCGAGGCGAGCGCTGCCGAGGAGATCCGCGCGATGACCCGCGGGCGGGGCGTCGAGGCGGTGTTCGACTTCGTCGCGGCCCAGCCCACGATCGACCTCGGACGTGCGGTCACGGCGGTCGGCGGCCACCAGGTGCTCGTCGGCGTGGGTGCCGGGACGCTTCCTGTCGGGATGCTCGGCGCGCCCTACGAGTCCTCCGTGCGCGCGCCGTACTGGGGGTCGCGCAGCGAGCTGTACGAGGTCTTCGAGCTCGCCCGTGCGGGCCTCGTGCACGTCGAGACCGAGGTCTTCTCGCTCGACGACGCCGTGACCGCCTACGACAGGCTCACGAAGGGGACGCTGCGCGGACGCGCCGTCGTCGTGCCGTGAGACGCCGGGCGGTCGCGGTGTCGTCGCTGCTCTCAGCGCGACTCAGGACCCGCGGCGCCCGAGCGAGGCACCGAGGTAGCGGCCCGGGCGGTGGTTCATCACGAGCACGAGGTTGAGCAGCCCCGCACCGAGCGCCGAGGCAGCCACGACCGCGGGGCTCGCGACCGTGAGCGCCGCGGCGATGATCACGACGTCGCACGCGAGCTGGACGTAGCCCGCGGGCCAGCCGAAGCGGTCCTGCGCGAGCAGGGCGAGGGTGTTGAGCCCGCCCATGCTCGCGTTGTGGCGGAACAGGATGAGCATCGAGATGCCCACGAGCAGGTTGCCCGTGAGGGCCGCGTACAGGCTCGGCAGCCCCGCGAGGTCGACGATCCGCGGGTGGACCTCGGTCCATGCCCCGACGAGCGCGATCGCGACGAGCGTCCTGACCCCGAAGGCCAGGCCGCGCTGCCACACCCCGAGCGCGAGGAACGGCACGTTGACCGCGAGGAAGAGCGCGGCGAACGACCAGCCCGAGGCGTAGCTCAGCAGGAGCGAGAGGCCCGCGGTCCCCCCGGTCACCGCCCCGCCCGCCTCGAGCAGGAACACCCCGAGCGAGGCGAGGTAGGTCCCCACGAGCGTCGCGACGACGTCCTCGGTGCGCGAGTGGGGGCGTGCGCCGGTGTCCGTGGCCATGGGTCGTGGCTCCGTCCTGGTCTGCTGCGGTGCGTCGATCTCATCACCTCGCGGGCGTGCGCGCAGCGCGTTCGAGGCCACGAGGCGTGCAGCACGCGCGGCACGAGGTCGAGCACCCCGGGGACGACGAAGGCCCCCTGGTGATCCAGGGGGCCTTCGTCTCGTGGTAGCGGGGGAGGGATTTGAACCCTCGACCTCCGGGTTATGAGCCCGGCGAGCTACCGAACTGCTCCACCCCGCGTCGGCCCAGACAGTCTACGTGACGGTCCGGGCCCGACCAAATCGGCCTTTGACCTGCCCCCTCAGCCCTCGAGCGCGGCCTCGGCCGCGAGCGCGCGGTCGATCGCCGCCGCGAGCTTGTCCTGGGCCGCCCCGTAGGCCGCGAAGTCCCCGGCCTTGAGCGCCTCGTCGGCCTCGCGCATCGCCTCCGCCGCGGCCTGGAGAGCCGCCTCGAGCTCAGCGCGCGCGTCCCCGGCGGGCGGGTCGGTCGCGGGCGGGTCCGTCGCAGGCGGGTCTGTCGCGGGCGGGTCCGTCGCAGGCGGGTCGGTCGCGGGCGGGTCCGTCGGCTCCGCCTCGGGCGGGACCGGCTGGCCCGGGATGTCGTTGTCCGCGTCGCCCGCGTCCGCCCCCGAGTCACCCTCGAAGACCTGGTCGAGCGCCTCGTCGAGCGTGTCGGCGAAGCCGACCTTGTCACCGAAGGCCACGAGCACCTTCTGCAGCAGCGGGAAGCGCGTGCCCTCCGAGGCCTGGACGTAGACCGGCTGGACGTACAGCAGGCCGCCGCCCACGGGCAGGGTCAGCAGGTTCCCGTTGATGACGTTCGACTGCCCCTGGCGCAGCAGGTTGAGCGCCTGCGAGACCGAGGGGTCGGAGTTGAAGATGTTCTGCACCTGGCCCGGTCCAGGGACCGTCGAGTTGCGCGGCAGCTCGAGCAGACGCAGCTTCCCGTACCCCTCGCGGACCTTCCCGGGCGTGCTCCCGGTCTCGGCGTCGACCGCGAGGAAGCCCGTGAGGACGTTGCGGTCGGTCGTACCGCCCGGGATGTAGCTCGAGGTGAGCGAGAACGTCGCCTCGTCCTGGCCGGGCATCTTGAGCGTGAGGTAGTACGGGGGCTGCAGGATGTTGCCCTGGCGCACCGGGTCGTCCGGGCTCTTCCAGAAGTCCTGGCCCGAGTAGAACTCGGTCGCGTCGTCGACGTGGTACCGCGAGAGCAGCTCACGCTGGACCTTGAACAGGTCCTCGGGGTAGCGGAAGTGGCTCATGAGGTCGCCCGAGATCTCCGACATCGGCGTGAGCGAGTTGTCGAAGATGTTCGCCCAGGCCTTCAGGATCGGGTCCTCGGTGTCCCACGCGTAGAGCGTGACCGAGCCGTCGTAGGCGTCGACGGTCGCCTTGACCGAGTTGCGGATGTAGTTGACCATCTCGGGCAACAGCTCGGGGATCGCCTCCGAGGTCCGCGTGAGCGAGTCCGCGACCGCCTCGTCGAGCGAGCGTGCGGTCGAGTACGGGTAGGCGTCCGTCGTCGTGTACCCGTCGACGATCCACTTGATCCGCCCGTCGACGACGGCCGGGTACACCCGCTGGTCGAGCGTGAGGTACGGGGCGACCTTGCCGACCCGCAGGCGCGGGTCACGGTCGTAGAGGATCTGCGACTCGCTCGTGACACGGTCGGAGAAGACGATCTCCTCGTCCCCGAACTTCAGGGCGTACAGCAGCCGCGTCCACGGGTCGCGGATCCACGGGCCCGCCGAGACCTCACGCGTCGGGAACGTCGTGTTGACCTGGCCGCCCGCGGCGTCGTCGGGGTAGTCGAGCTCCCAGTCCCCGCGCCCCTCGGGAGCACCCACGATCGAGTACGTCGGGGAGTTCTGGCCGAAGTAGATGCGCGGCTCGTAGTCACCGAGCTCGCCGCGCGAGGGGATGTCCCGCTCGTAGAACGCGGGCTGGCCGTCGACCGTCGTCGTGTTGCCGAACGCGGCGACGACGCCGAAACCGTGCGTGTAGACCGTGTGGTCGATGACCCACGAGCGCGAGCCGAGCCCTTCGAGGTTGAGCTCGCGCGCCGCGATCACGGTGTCCCGGCTCTGCCCGTCGATGACGTAGCGGTCGACCGCGAGGGAGTCGGCGAAGTTGTAGTACTGCTTGTTCTGCTGCAGCTGGCGGAAGGAGTTCGACACGATCGTCGGGTCGAGCAGGCGGATCGACGCGGTCGGCTCGGCGTCGTTCGCGAGCGCGCCCGCGACCGCCTCGGTCTTGGCCTCGTACGGGGTCGTCTCGACGTCCTCGAGACCGTAGGCCTTGAGCGTCGCGTCGATGTTGCGCTGGTAGAACTCACGTTCGAGCTCCTGGGCGTTCGGCGTGACCTGGAAACGCTGGACGATCGCGGGGTAGATCCCGCCGATCACGACGGCCGAGACGACCATGAGGCCGACGCCGATCGCGGGCAGGCGCCACGTGCCGCGCACCGCGGCGATCGCGAACATGATCGCGACGAGCACCGCGACGCCCGTGAGGATCGCCTTGGAGGGCATGACCGCATTGACGTCGGCGTAGGTCGCACCGTCGATCGCCGCACCGGACTTGGTCAGCAGCGAGTAGCGGTCGAGCCACTGGTTCGCCGCGACGAGCAGCATGAAGATCGTGCCGAGCGTCGCGAGGTGGATGCGCGCCT
>JAJUHG010000171.1 GCA_029267995.1 Micrococcales bacterium | reverse complement strand
GGCCAGCTCGTGGGCTACCCGATCGTGCGGCTCGCCGAGCCGGTCGACGTCGTCGCCTACGTGCGCGCTCTCGAGGAGGCACTCATCGCGGTGTGCGCCGAGCTCGGCCTCGCGGCGACCCGGGTCGAGGGTCGTTCCGGGGTGTGGCTCACGGGACCGGACCGCAAGATCGCCGCGATCGGGGTGCGCGTCGCCCGCGGGGTCACGATGCACGGCTTCGCGCTCAACTGCGACGTCGACCTGGCCGCCTACGGGCGCATCGTCCCGTGCGGGATCGAGGACGCGGGGACGACCTCCTTGAGCGTCGAGCTGGGGCGCACGGTCGGGGTGCTCGAGGTCGCACCACTCGTGCGGACGCACCTCGCGCGGGCGCTCGACCCGCTGCGCGCCGCGACACGCGCGCACGCGGCCGGGTCGAGGACGTCCGCCCCCGCCGGGCTCAGCGCGTCCGCGCGTCCGTGAGGTCGCGGGCGATCTGACCGGCCCACTCGCGGATCTCGTCGAAGTCGCGGTAGTCGCCCTCGTCGGCCCCCACGAGCGAGACGACGGCGCGTTCGCGCATCCCGAGGTCGCCCCGGTCGAGGCGGCCGTCGAACTCCCGGAAGCCTCGGGGCTGGAGGCGCGCGATCAGCTCGTCCATGCCCTCGACCGAACCACGCGGGACGCCCTTGGCGCCGAGCGGGCCCGACCAGAACACCCACAGCGGGATCGCCGCGAGCGCACCCGCGTGCCGCTCGACGAGCTCACGCACCGCGGGGACCCACCGCCCGTAGTAGATCGCCGAGCCCAGGACCATCGCGTCGAAGCCGAGGGTGCTCGTGAAGTCGTCCGGGTCCTGCACGACGACGTCGTGCCCCGCACTCGTGAGCACCTCGGCGATCACCTCGCCGATCTCGTGGGTCGAACCGTGCCGCGAGCCGACCACCATGAGGATCCGCATCGCCACCACCTCCTCGAGCGCTACCCCCAGGGTCCTCCTGCCCCGCCCCGACGACGTGGGCCCTGCGTCCCTGGTGCGGTAGGTCACACCTCGGTCATCCACGGGGTACGCACGGGGCGCTCACGTAGAGTGGACCGCGTGACGATCGCTCCCGAGGGCCGCAAGCTGCTGCGGGTCGAGGCCCGTAACGCGCAGACTCCGATCGAGAAGAAGCCGGAGTGGATCCGCACGCGCGCCACGATGGGCCCTGAGTACAACGAGCTCAAGGGCCTCGTGCGCCGCGAGGGTCTGCACACGGTGTGCGAGGAGGCCGGCTGTCCCAACATCTTCGAGTGCTGGGAGGACCGCGAGGCGACGTTCCTCATCGGTGGCGACCAGTGCACGCGGCGCTGCGACTTCTGCCAGATCGACACGGGCAAGCCCGCAGCCTTCGACGCCGACGAGCCGCGGCGCGTCGCGGAGTCCGTCCAGGCGATGGGCCTGAAGTACTCGACCGTCACGGGCGTCGCGCGCGACGACCTGCCCGACGGCGGTGCGTGGCTCTACGCCGAGACGGTGCGTCAGATCCACGCGCTCAACCCCGGCACGGGTGTCGAGCTGCTCATCCCGGACTTCAACGCCAAGCCCGAGCTGCTTGCCGAGGTGTTCTCCTCGCGCCCCGAGGTGCTCGCGCACAACCTCGAGACGGTCCCGCGCATCTTCAAGCAGATCCGGCCCGGCTTCCGTTACGAGCGTTCGCTCTCGGTCCTCACCGCGGCCCGCGAGGACGGGCTCGTGACGAAGTCGAACCTCATCCTCGGGATGGGCGAGACCTTCGACGAGACCGTCGAGGCGCTGCGCGCCCTGCACGAGGCTGGGACGGACCTCGTGACGATCACGCAGTACCTGCGCCCCTCGGTGCGCCACCACCCGGTCGACCGGTGGGTGACCCCCGAGGAGTTCGTCGAGCTGGCGCAGATCGCCGAGGAGATCGGCTTCCTCGGGGTCATGTCGGGCCCGCTCGTGCGCTCGTCCTACCGGGCGGGCCGGCTGTGGGGCCAGGCGATGGTCAAGAAGGGGCGCGAGATCCCGCCCGCCCTCGCCCACCTCGGCGAGGCGACGACCTCGCGCCAGGAGGCGGCGAGCCTCGTGGCCCGTCGCGCCAACTAGACTCAGCGACCATGGCTCGCAAGAAGAAGGACCCGACCGCGCCCAAGAAGACGCGGTGGTACCACAACGTCGCCCAGGCCTACCGCATGGCCTACGAGACCGACAAGGCCCTGCCGTGGTGGATGGCCGCGGCGATGGTCGCGACGATCGCCGTGGGGCTCGTGATCGGCCTCCTCGCGAGCCAGGTCTGGTACTTCCTGGTCATCGGGGTGCTGTTCTCGACGATCTCGGGCATGGCGGTGCTCGCCCGCCGCGCCGAGCGCGCGGCCTACGCCCGCATCGAGGGCCAGCCCGGTGCGGCGCTGTCCGCGCTCAAGACGATCCGCCGCGGGTGGACCTTCGACGACGAGCCGGTCGCGATCGACCCCCGCACGCAGGACGTCGTGTTCCGCGGCGTGGGACGTCCCGGGATCGTGCTCGTCACGGAAGGCCCCCCGCACCGTGCGAACCGGCTCGCCGAGGGCGAGCGCAAGCGGCTCGCGCGGATCCTGCCCAACGTCACGATCACGGTGATCCAGGTCGGACGTGAGGAGGGTCAGGTCCCGCTGCCCAAGATCGCCTCGCGGGTGCGCAAGGTCCGCCCGCCCAAGGGTTCGCCGCTGCTGACCAAGCCCGAGCTCGCGCAGGTCACGGGCCGGCTCAAGGCACTCGGCGGGACACGTCCGCCGATCCCCAAGGGCATCGACCCGATGCGCGTGCGCCCCGACCGCAAGGGCATGCGCGGACGCTGAGCTCCTGGGCTCGGCGAAGGGGGGCACCCCAGTGGCGAGCAGCTGGAACCACAACTCGCACTTCTACCCGCTCGCGCGCCGAGCGCTCCTTCCCGGGACGAGGGCGCTCGATCTCGGCTGCGGCGAGGGCCTGCTCTCGCGCGAGCTGCGCAACGCGGGCGCGGTGCACGTGCTCGGCGTCGATCTCTCCCCCGCGATGGTGCAGTCCGCGCGCGAGCGCTCCGGCGGGGACGCGGGTCTCGAGTACCACGTCGCCGACTTCCTGACGATGCCGGTGACGGAGCGCTTCGGGCTCGTGACCTGCTTCGCGACGCTGCACCACGTCGACCTCGAGGCGGGCCTCGAGCGACTCAAGGCCTTCACCGCCCCGGGCGGGCGGCTCGTCGTCGTCGGCCTGGCGAGGACCTCAGGCCCCGTCGACCTCGCACTCTCCCTCGCGAGCTTCCTCCTCGACCCCCTCGTGAAGGCGCGCCGGGGCTACTGGGATCACCCCGCTCCCCTCGCCGATCCCGAGCACAGCTACGCCGAGGTCAGGGCTGTCGCGGCCCGGCTGCTCCCGGGCGCCCGGTTCCGGCGGCGCCTCTTCTATCGCTTCTCGCTCGAGTGGACGGCGCCTGCGGAAGGGACCGCGCTCAGCGACGTGTGATGACGGTCCCGGCGAAGCGGTCGTGCAGGCCGCGACCCTCGGAGTCCCACACGACAGCGGGGATCACGAGGCACAGCAGGACCGTGCGCACGAGGGCACGGACCGGGCCCACCCCGAGCACCCGGTCGGGGAACTTGCCCTGAGCGACCTCGAGGCGGCGTACCCGAAGGTCGCACAGACGGTGCCCGAGCGTCGAGCCGAGAAGCATGACGAGCACGAGGTTCTCCGCGGCGAACACCCCGAGCGTCGCGAGCGGGTGGTAGTCGAAGAACGCCGCCGAGATGAGCGAGCAGGCGACCCAGTCCACGAGGAGCGCGAGCACTCGCCGCCCAAGCCCTGCGCGCGATCCCGGTCCCTGTGTCGGGAGCCCGAGGCCGCCCGACCCGACCGGTGGTCCCTCGAGCCATGAGCCCATGTCCTCGCGCGTGTTCACCGAGCCAGCCTAACGAGCGGTGTAACACGACCGAAACACGAGGTACACGCCCGGGCAACCACGGCCCCCTAGCGTTCCCGTCAGCCCACTTGGTGGCGACCCCCAACGAGGAGCAGCCGATGTTCAGCAAGCCCGAGGAAGTCCTGGCATTCATCGCCGACGAGGACGTCAAGCACATCGACGTCCGGTTCTGCGACCTGCCGGGCCAGATGCAGCATTTCTCCGTCCCGGCCGCGATCGTCGACGACGCGTTCTTCACCGACGGCCAGATGTTCGACGGCTCGTCGATCCGCGGGTTCCAGGCGATCCACGAGTCCGACATGAAGCTCGTGCCCGACCTCGGCACGGCCTTCGTCGACCCGTTCGCGATCGAGAAGACGCTCGCGATCAACTTCCACATCGTCGACCCCTTCACGGACGAGGCCTACAGCCGTGACCCGCGCCAGGTCGCCGCGAAGGCCGAGGCCTACCTGCGCTCGACCGGGATCGCCGACACTGCGTTCTTCGCACCCGAGGCGGAGTTCTACGTCTTCGACTCGATCCGCTTCGACACGAGCCCGCAGTCGAGCTACTACCACATCGACTCGATCGAGGGCTGGTGGAACACCGGGCGCGAGGAGGAGGGCGGCAACCTCGGCCACAAGACGCCGTACAAGGGTGGCTACTTCCCGGTCGCCCCGGTCGACCACTTCGTCGACCTGCGCAACGAGATGGTCTCGACCCTCGACTCCCTCGGCCTGCAGGTCGAGCGCGCGCACCACGAGGTCGGCACCGCGGGCCAGGCAGAGATCAACTACCGCTTCGACACTCTCGGCCGCTCGGCGGACAAGGTCCAGCTGTTCAAGTACGTCATCAAGAACGTCGCGCACCGCAACGGGCGTTCTGCGACCTTCATGCCCAAGCCTCTGTTCGGCGACAACGGCTCGGGCATGCACGTGCACCAGTCGCTGTGGAAGGACGGCGAGCCGCTGTTCTTCGACGAGAAGGGCTACGGCGGCCTGAGCGACGTCGCGCGCTGGTACATCGGCGGGATCCTCAAGCACGCGCCCTCGCTGCTCGCCTTCACGAACCCGACGGTCAACTCCTACCACCGGCTCGTGCCGGGTTTCGAGGCGCCCGTCAACCTCGTGTACTCGGCCCGCAACCGCTCGGCGTGCATCCGCATCCCGATCACCGGCTCGAACCCCAAGGCCAAGCGCATCGAGTTCCGCTGCCCCGACCCCTCGTCGAACCCCTACCTCGCGTTCGCGGCGATGCTCATGGCGGGCATCGACGGGATCCAGAACCGCATCGAGCCACCCGAGCCGATCGACAAGGACCTTTACGAGCTCCCCCCCGAGGAGCACGCGCTCATCGACCAGGTGCCCGGGACCCTCGCGGAGGTGCTCGACAACCTCGAGGCGAACCACGACTTCCTCACCGCGGGCAACGTGTTCACGCCCGACCTGATCCAGACGTGGATCGACTACAAGCGCT
>JAJUHG010000170.1 GCA_029267995.1 Micrococcales bacterium | reverse complement strand
TGCCACGACGTGCAGCGAGTGTCCCCCGCCCGCGGCCCACCCGTCGACGACGGCGATCACGACTTTGGGCATCGTGCGCATGAGCCGCTGCACCTCGAGGATGTGCAGCCGACCCGCGCGGGCGGGATCGATCGCGTCGGCCGTCTCGCCGTCCGCGTAGCGGTACCCGTCCCGCCCGCGGATGCGCTGGTCGCCGCCTGAGCAGAACGCCCAGCCGCCGTCCTTGGGGCTCGGGCCGTTGCCCGTGAGCAGCACGACGCCGACGTCGGAGGTCATGCGTGCGTGGTCCAGGACGCGGAAGAGCTCGTCGACCGTGTGCGGACGGAAGGCGTTGCGCACCTCGGGGCGGTCGAAGGCGATGCGCACGACCGGGAGGTCCCGCTCCGCCTCGCCCGAGCGGTCCACGCCGCGGTGGTAGGTGATGTCGGTGAGGTCCTCGAATCCCTCGACGAGCCGCCAGCGGCTCGGGTCGAACGTCGCGGACACCTGGGCGGGGATCTCGGTCATGGGCCCAGGGTAGGCGCGGCGGCGGGGCCCCGAGGGTCCTCGGGGCCTGTGACACCGCGCGGGCCGGCCCACGCAGGACGCGAGTGCGCAACCCCGCCGAGGTGAGCGCGTCGTCACAGGCGCTTGACCCGCGTCCGCAACGACAGCACGAGCAGCCCGACGACGACGGCGCCCACGACGACGGCGTCCGTCGTCCGTCCCACCGCGAGGAGCCACGCGACACCCCCGCCGACGCCGGCCGCGACGAGCGGGGCGTCCGCGAGCCACGAGACGACGACGAGCCCGGAGAGGTCACCCATCGGGGTCGGCACGGGCGTGAGCAGGTCGACGGGGATCTGACCCTTCGCCGCGCCCCACGCGCGCACGGCGAGGACGGGGACGAGCGTGAGCGCGACCGGCAGGGGGTCAGGGGACGTGCCGGCGAGCGCGAGGACCGTGATCGCGAGGCCCGCCGTCGCGAGCGCCATGACGGTGGGTGCGACGGCGTGCAGGGCGAAGAGCCGCCACGTGCCGTGGCCGAGCAGACCCGGGCGCGCACCGATCGCGGCGGCGTGCCGCAACCCGTCGCAGAACACTCCGAGGGCGAGGTAGGCGAGCAACGCCGCCCCGGCGCCCAGGAGCAGCCCGAACGGCGCGCCGCTCACGACGGCGAGCGCGGCGGCCGCGACGGTGAGCGCCCCCGTGCCCGTGACGAACCGGCCCGTCGTGCGCCACGTGCCGACGAGGTCCGCGACGGCGAACCGCACGACGTCGGGTCCCCCGACGAGGGCCCGCCACCGCCGTCCCCGCCGGGGCAGGGCGCGCAGGTCGCCGAGGGCCGACTGCACGTCCCCGTAGCGCGCCGTCGTCGCGGCGGCGTGCCAGCGCACCGACTGCGCGAGCAGCTCGGGGCCCCGGACGGCGTCGAGGAGGAGCGGTACGGCGAGGGCCACGAGAGGGGCGACGACGGCGAACCACCGGGCGGGCGGCCACGACGCCGCGAGGACGGCGAGCGCTGCCACGGTCAGGCCGAGCCACCACGCGCGGCGGGGTGCCGCCTGCCCGAGGAGCCACGCGACGGCCGTGACGGTCCCGGCGAGGACGCTCGCGAGGAGGACGAGCACGAAGGCCCGAAGGTCGCCGTCGTCGGCGAGCAGGACGCCCCCCACGAGCGCCGCGGCTGCCAGCCACGCGGCGACGACGCCCGCGGCCCGCTGCAGGAAGGGGCGACGCAGCCCGACGCGGCGCGGCAGGTCGGTGCCAGCCCACAGCCGCACGAGCGGCGGGTCGATCGTCACCGGCCCGAAGCCGGCCCCGACCCAGGTCGCGCCCGCCCAGGTGAGACCGACCAGGAGCGTCACGGCCGTCGGTGCGGCCGGGGAGCGCAGCGCGTCGAGGACGGCCGAGTTGCGCAAGGCCTCGATCACGACGGCGACGCCGGGGGCCACGACGAAGAGCGCCATGACTCCGGCGACGTACACGGCGTACGCCGTCTCGGCGACGTCGCGCCGCGTGGAGCGCAGCCGCCACGCGCGCCGCATGAGCCGGACGCGGCGGCGGTCAGCGCTCCGCAAGCGCGCTCGCCTCGTCGAGCTCGAGCCGCTCGTCGGCCAGGTGGGCGACGAGCGTCGGGGAGTGGCTCGCGAGCACGAGTGTCGTGCCCGCGGCCTTGCGGCGCTCGAGCGCGCGAGCCACGAGCTCGAGGCGGTCGGGGTCGAGGCGTTGCTCGGGCTCGTCGAGGATCAGCAGCGTGCACGGCCGCGCGAGGACGAGCGTGAGCCCGTAGAGCTGGCGCTGGCCCGAGGAGAGCTCGTGGGGGAAGCGGTGGGCGAGCGCTGCGATCCCGAGCTCGGCGAGGAGGTCCTCGGCCTGGTCGATCGCGGGGTCGAGCTCGAGGCCCCATGACGTGCCGACGAGCGCGAGGTACTCGGCGAGCACGAGGCTGCGCGAGAGCGGCGGTGGGTCGAGGAGGGCCGCGACGCCCGCGCGGACGGTCGGCGACCGCTCGTCGGGCGCGGCGCCGAGCACGGAGACGTCTCCGCCCGACGGCGGCTGGACGCCCGCGAGGACCCGCAGGAGCGTCGTCTTTCCCGAGCCGTTCGGTCCCGTGACGGCGAGGGTCCGGCCGTGCTCGAGGTCGAACGTGACGGGCGGGAGGAGCGGCGCGTCGTCGATCCGCACCGTGACCTCGCGAGCGGCCACCGCGAGGTCGGTGCCGGGTGCAGGGGCGGTGCTCGGGCTTGGGGTCACGGGCACGACTCTAGGAGGGCGAGGACTCTGCTTGGTCCGAGCCGAGCGGGGGAGCGCCGTCGAGGCCTCGCGCTCGACCGGACGGCTCGGCCTAGGCTCGAGACGTGGAGGTCTTCTCGATCCCCTTGCGCACCCGGTTCCGCGGCATCGACGTCCGGGAGGGTGTCCTCGTGCGCGGCGAGGCCGGGTGGGGCGAGTTCTCCCCGTTCTGGGACTACGGGGACGACGAGGCCGTGGCATGGTGGCGCGCGGCGCGCGAGGCCGCCGACGACGGCTTCCCGGCGCCCGTGCGCGACCATGTCCCGGTCAACGTCACGATCCCCGTGGTCTCTGCGGCGCGTGCCGCGGCCCTCGTGCGCGCCTCGGGGGGCTGCACGACCGCGAAGATCAAGGTCGCCGAGCCCGGGGAGCCGTTCGCGCGGGAGGTCGAGCGCGTCGAGGCGGTGCGCGAGGCGCTCGGTCCCGAGGGGCGGATCCGGGTCGATGCGAACGGTGCGTGGGACGTCGACACCGCGCTCGCCCGGCTCCCCGTGCTCGACCGTGCGGCGGGCGGCCTGGAGTACGTCGAGCAGCCGTGCCGGTCCGTCGAGGGGCTCGCCGAGGTGCGGCGCCGCCAGCATGTCCCGGTCGCGGCGGACGAGTCGGTGCGCCGCGCCGAGGACCCGCTCGCCGTCGCGCGAGCCGAGGCCGCCGACGTGCTCGTGCTCAAGGTCCAACCGCTCGGGGGGGTGCGCGCGTGCCTACGGATCGTCGAGCAGACGGGGCTGCCCGTCGTCGTCTCGTCCGCGCTCGAGACCTCGGTCGGGCTCGCGGCGGGTGTCGCGCTCGCGGCCGCGCTGCCCGAGCTGCCGTACGCGTGCGGGCTCGCTACGGCGCAGCTGCTCGACGGCGACGTCGTCGAGGCACCCTTGCTGCCCCGGGGCGGTGCTATCCCGGTACGCCGCCCCGAGCCAGACCTCGCGCGGCTCGACGCGGTCCGGGCCGACGTCGCGACGCGAGGACGCTGGGAGGAGCGGGCCGCCCGCGTGCGTGCACTCCTGGGCCGGGGCTGAGCGCCGAGCACCTAGGCTGAGCGCGTGACTCTTGCGCCGTCGCCGTTCGCAGCGCGTGTGCTCGTCGAGGCGCTCGCGGCCGCGGGGGTGCGCGACGTCGTCGTCGCGCCCGGCTCGCGCAGCGCACCGCTCGTCTACGCGCTCGCGGACGCCGCGCGCGAGGGTGCGCCCGCGGGATTGTCCGGGGTCGAGGTGCACGTGCGGCTCGACGAGCGGGACGCGGCGTTCTGCGCTCTGGGCATCGCGAAGGGTGCGGCGGCGCTCGGCGAGGTGCGGCCGGTCGCGGTCGTGACGACGTCGGGGACCGCGGTCGGGAACCTCCTGCCGGCGGTGCTCGAGGCCCACCACAGCGGCGTTGCTCTGCTCCTGCTCACGGCCGACCGGCCGCTCGCGATGCGCGGGGCGGGCGCGAACCAGACGACGCACCAGCCGGGCCTCCTCGAGCCCGCCGTGCGCGCGACCGTCGACCTCGCGGTCGACGAGGCACCGGGTGATCCGCAGGCGCTCGCGGAGGTCGTGCGCGCGGTCGCACGCGAGGTGGTCACGACGGCACTCGGCGCCGACCCGGGGCCGGTTCACCTGAACATCGCCTTCCCCGAACCGCTCGTGCCGGGGCGTGAGATGGGGGAAGAGCTCCAGGCGGTGACGAGCGCAGGGCCGGAGACCGCGGTGGCGGCGAGCGCAGGGTCGCAGCCCGCGCTGGCGACGGGCGCAGGGTCGCAGCCCGCGGTGGCGAAGGGCGCAGGTGCACGCGTAGCAGGGGCTCGTCCTGACCTGCGGGGGACCGCGCAGCGCGAGGCAGGCGTTGCCCTCCTTCGACCGGGCCCGGCGACGGTGGTCGTCGCGGGTGACGGCGCGGGCGAGGAGGCGCGATCGCTCGCCGAGGCACGCGGCTGGCCCCTCCTCGCCGAGCCGGGCTCGGGTGCTCGCGGTGGTCCGGCTGCCGTCCCGGCCTACCGTCTGCTGCTCGACGGGCCGTGGGGGCGCGAGGTGCGGCGCGCCGTCGTCGTCGGACGCCCGACGCTGTCGCGTCCCGTGGCCCGCTTGCTCGCGCGCGGGGACGTCGAGGTCCTGCGGGTCCAGCGTCCGTCTGCCGCGTGGCCGCGAGCGGGTGAGGACGCGGACGTGCTGTGCGACGAGCTCCCGCCCGACTGGCTCGCAGGCCCTCGCGACGACGAGGCGTGGCTCGCCCGGTGGCTCGACGCGGGACGGGCCGCGCTCGACCTCGTGCGTGAGCTGTGGGCCAGCGGGGACCCTGTCGGACGGGCGCCCGCGCGCATGAGCGGACCCGAGCTCGCCGACCTGGTGGCCCGGGCGACGGGCCCGGACGACGTGCTCGTTCTTGGTTCGTCGAACCCGGTCCGCGACCTTGACCTCGTCGCCGACTGGGACGTGCCGCCCGTGGTCGTGACGAACCGCGGGCTGTCCGGGATCGACGGGATGCTCGCGACCGCGGGCGGTGTCGCGCTCGCGGTGCCCGACCGGGCCGTTCGGGCGCACGTGGGTGACCTGACGTTCCTGCACGACGTCGGGGGGTTGCACACGGGCCCGCTCGAGCGGACCCCGCACCTGCAGGTCGTGGTCGCGAACGACGACGGCGGCTCGGTGTTCGC